>DAOSUR010000013.1 GCA_035378985.1 Anaerohalosphaeraceae bacterium | reverse complement strand
TGGGATTCCGGGGGCGGAATTTGCCTAATCTGCATTCCTCAGAATGACGGTCGGCTGGTTGTTATATCTGACGAGGCAGTCTGCGAATATAACAGCGAAGAGGACTTCGAAAAGAATCTTGCAAGCAAATCTATTCTTCTGCATTAATTTTGCAGAGAGTTTAACAAGAAGGAAGTTTTTCCTCCTTCAGCAGGGGAGGCATTTGGGTTTGAGGTCGGCGGCGGCGCTGCGGTGTGCCAACACGGCGGCGCGGAGTCCGGCCGCGGCGGCCGCAAGGGTTTCCATCTGCTCAGGCCGGATGGGATTTTCGGCCGACCGCCAAACCAGCACAAACCCGACGGCACAGCCCAGCACCCCCAGCGGCACCGCCGACAGCGAAACCAGTTTCAGCACGCCGGGCGGGGCCTGCATCCCCAGCGACAGAAGCCGATTGGCCGAACAGACGCGGCCCGCCAGCGCAACAGCGGCGGCCGTATCAGCGGTAAACCACTGCTGCAGCTCGTCGCGTCCGACGGCGGGAGCCCCCTGCGGAGCGGCCGCAATATGGATATCGAACCCACCTTTTTCAAGCAGAAACACGGCCACCCCCGCATCGGGAATGCGCGAGCAGATGGACTGGGCGGCCTTGTCGAGCAGGGTTTCAAGCGTGCCGCAGCCCAGAAGCGTTTCATAAAATCCGGCCACGAAGGTCAGCCGGGCAAGTTTCCGGGCGAATTGACCGTGGGCGGCCACCATATCCTGACAGAGGATTTCTATCTGCTGATTGAGTCGGCGCTGGCGGGAGCGAAGGGCTCGAATGACGGCCAGCGCACGCTGATTTCGACGTTGTGCCAAGCGAGTTCTCCTGCAAAACCTTCCACAATTTACCTATAAGGTCATCGGCGATTCATCGGGCCGGCTTAAGCGGGAAAAACAGGAATGCAGGAATACAGGAATGCAGGAATACAAGGAGACAGGTAATCAGGGGGGCAGGGGCATCAATTCAAAAAGAAAAGGCGGATTCCGATTGGAGATTTCGGGCTTGAGCGGGTAATTTATAGGATGTTGCGGGGACTTTTTACGGGTGAGACTGCCTATGAAAGATGTGAAAAAGCGGATTGAAGAGCTGCGGGAGGAGATTCGCCGGCACGACTACTTATATTATGTATTGAATCAACCGGAGATATCCGACCGTGAATATGACAAATTATTTTCCGAACTGAAGCGACTGGAGGCAGAACATCCGGAATTGATTGTGCCGACCTCGCCGACCCAGCGGGTTTCGGAACGGCCGGTGGAAGGGTTTGCGCCGGTGCAGCACGCAATCCCGATGCTCAGTATCGACAATACATACAGCGAGGAGGAACTGCGAGAGTTTGACCGGCGGGTGGCCAAGGGGCTCGAGGGGGCGGAGTACTCCTATACGGTGGAGCTGAAAATTGACGGGCTGGCAATCAGTTTGCGGTATGAGGGAGGGATTCTCCGGCAGGCGGCCACACGAGGCGACGGGCGGACGGGAGACGATGTGACGGCCAATGTGCGGACGATTCGGGCGATTCCGCTGGAGCTGAAAAATAAGGAAGCGGCGCCGGAGGTGCTGGAGGTCCGGGGGGAGGTGTATATGTCCAAAAAGGCCTTTGCGGAGCTCAACGAAGAGCGGATGGAGGCGGGCGAGCCGACCTTTGCCAATCCGCGGAATGCGGCGGCCGGGTCGCTGAAACTGCTCGATGCCCGGATTACGGCGACGCGGAAGCTGGCGTTTTTTGCGTATTCGCTGGGACAGGTGAGCCGCCCGCTGGCTTCGACGCACTATGAAGCCATGCTGAAGCTGCGGGATTTCGGCATTCCGGTCAATGAGCACATTCGGCACTGCCGGACGATAGAGGAGGTGATTGAGGTTTGTCAGGGCTGGGCGGGAAAGAAGGAACGGCTGCCCTACCCGATTGACGGAATGGTGATTAAAGTCAACCGGTATGACCAGCAGGAGATTTTGGGCTATACAGGGCGAGCGCCGCGATGGTGCATTTCGTATAAGTTTGCTCCGGAACAGGCGGAGACGGTGGTGGAATCGATTGATGTGCAGGTGGGCAAGAGCGGGATTCTGACGCCGGTGGCGAATCTGCGGCCGGTGCCGCTGGCGGGCACGACGGTCAAGCGGGCCAGTCTGCACAATTTTGACCTGCTGGCCAAACTCGACGTGCGGTGCGGCGATACGGTGGTGATTGAAAAGGCCGGCGAGATTATCCCGCAGGTTGTGGCGGTCAAACACCAGCAGCGGAATCTCTTTGAGAGCCGGCCGTTTGAGGTGCCCAAAACGTGTCCGGCGTGCAATCAGCCGGTGAAGAAAGACGAAAACGGGGTCTATATCCGGTGCGTCAACCCGCACTGTCCGGCCCAGATACGGGAGCGGCTGGAGCATTTTGCGGGCAAGGGGCAGATGGATATCGAGCATCTGGGGCCGGCGCTGATTGACCAGCTGGTCAGCCGGGGGCTGGTGAAAACCTATGCGGATATCTATCGGCTTCGGCTGGACCAGCTGGCGTCGCTGGAGCGGATGGCGGCCAAGAGCGCTTCGAATGTGCTGGCCAGCATCGAGGAAAGCAAGCGCCGTCCGCTGTGGCGGCTGATTGCGGGGCTGGGGATTCGGAATATCGGCACCCAGTCGGCGCAGATTCTGGCCAACGAGTTCGGCTCGCTGGAGGCACTGATGGAGGCCTCGGTGGAGCGGCTGGAGCAGATTGAACAGATCGGGCCGGTCGTGGCGCAGAGCGTTTATGACTATTTCCACAATCCGGAGAATGTCCGGGTCCTTCGGGAGCTGCTGGCGGCGGGGGTCTGTCCGACGGTTGAACAGGTCAAACAGTCCGATGCGCTGGCAGGCAAGACGATTGTGGTAACCGGCACCCTCAGGCATTTCACCCGTCAGCAGATTGAGCAGACCATTCAGGCACACGGGGGCAAGCCGTCGTCTTCGGTCAGCAAAAAGACCTCGTTTGTGGTGGCGGGGGACAATGCGGGCAGCAAACTGGACAAGGCGCGGCAGCTGGGTGTGGAGGTGATTGACGAGGAGGAGTTTTTGCGGCGGATTGGTCAGCGCCGGCAGCCGTAGAGGCCGCGGGAGCGGATATATTCCAGCACGGACGCCGGCAGCAGCCCTTCGACATCCTGCCCGCCGGCCAGACGGCGGCGGATTTCGGTGGCGCTGATGTCCAGGAGAGGGACAGGGACGATATGCTCCTGGAGCCGGCGGATTTGTTCGGCGGAAAAATAGGGCTTGCAGGGGGTAAAATCGGGTTTCGGATAGCCCGCCCGGTACATTACGGCCAGGGTGCAGAGGGTCATCAGTCGGTCAATCTGATGCCAGCGAGGCAGATCTTTGACGGCATCGGCCCCAACCAGCCAAATCAGCGAAGCAGAAGGCAGACGGCGACGGAATTCCTCGACGGTATCTACAGTAAAACTCGGTACAGGCCGGTGGTATTCATAGTCGCTCACCTGAAAGTCTTTCCATCCTTCCAGGGCTAGTCGGAGCATGTTCAGGCGGTCCTCTTCGGAGGCGGCCGGCGGTTCGGATTTATGAGGGGAGCGGCGGGCGGGGATGAAAATCACCTGCTCGGCATTCAGATGACGGCAGGCGGCATCGGCGACCTGCAGATGGCCGCTGTGGACCGGGTCAAAGGTGCCGCCGAAGAGTATAATTTTGTTTTGCATCGCTTCAAAACTCACAACGACCTGTGGAAACCTGCCGCTGTGACATCATACTGCAAGAAAATTTTTTCAAAAACAGAATTTTTTTCTTAGATAGATTTTCTGTTCTTACGGAAGGACTGAATGGGAGAAGACCCCAAAAAAAAGGAAAGGACTTTTTTTGAAACCCTTTTTTCTTTTGCGTCAAAACAAGGGTTTTGATGCATTTTAGAAAATATGATTCTCGGCGAGTACCCCGGCTGCAATACAGTTTCTTCCATCACTTCAAGCCGTTTTCTTCCGTGTTCAAGAGCCGCTGCAGAGGCGATGGTAAAAAAAAATGAAGGAAGATTGAACTTTTTGTCGATAATTCTGTATAATCATCATCGATGAAATGCTCTTTGTCAAAGCTGAGAGAGCAAAGAAAAGAGAAAAGTACAGACCAATCCGAAAGGAGGTGACTGAAGAATGGCAAAGAAAGCCGCAAAGAAAAAAACCGCCAAGAAAACAGCCAAGAAGAAAGTCGCCAAGAAGAAAAAATAACATCCACAACACTGTGGCGCACAAAGAGGGTTTTGCAGAAACTGCAATACCCTCTTTTGTTTTTCGGACAAATTGCCCAAAAATCAAACGGAAGCATCTCCGAACAGAATGTTTTATAAGTTCTTGTCAATAAAGAACTAATACAATATTCCCCCTTCGGCGGCATACTGTTGAATCACCGCAGCGGCCTCCTGCCGAAGCAGATCCAAATGAACCCGGATTCCCCTCTTCTCCAGACCTGCACACCAATCTGAAGGTTTGTGTCCTTCATCAAAGCCGGCCTGTCGTGCATCCTCCTCGCGGGCGGCACAGATTAGAACGGATATGCCTGACCAAGGGATTGCCCCTAAACACATCGCGCAGGGCTGACAGGAAGAATACAATTCATACCATCCGCCGGAACGAGAAGACAGCCGATGCTCGGAGAGGGTTTTTTGAGCCAGAGAAATAGCTGTGATTTCTGCATGGGCAATGCTCAGACCTGAAACGAGCACAAGATTGACACCGGCGGCAACCAATCGACCGCTGTTTTGTTCAAAAACCGCCGCAGCAAACGGCCCTCCGGTTTTGTATTCGACATTCAGCCGGGACAGATCTATCACCCATCTCATTTTCTCCTCGGGAGAGGAAAAAGGGCCCTTTCCGGAACGCAGAAAACCCTGCATCCAAGGAGGAAGCACTACAGAAAATCCGGTTTCCATTGACTTATCCTTTCCAGCCGTCGGACCGACTCCAGAACGGTTTTTCCTTGATTTCATCCTGCTGAATGATAGGGTATTTCCAGTCAGTCAGCCAGTTTTGAGGATTTCGGAGTCCAACGCAAGCACTTTTTATTCGGAATTGTCCGGGCGAGAAACGATGAATTCAGGTCAGCTGCGGATTGCCACCTGTCAGTTTCCGGTTTGTGCGGATATTGCCGCCAATGCCGCCCATATTGCCTCGCTGATGGAAGCAGCCGCCCGGGAAAAAGCTGACATCGCTCACTTTTCGGAATGTGCCCTCAGCGGCTATGCGAGTGTGGACTTTGAGTCTTTTGAAAACTTTGACTGGGACCTGCTGAAAAGCAAGATGCTGGACCTTCTGGCGCTGGCTGGCAAGTTAAAACTTTGGGTGGTGCTGGGCTCAAGCCATCGGCTGACTGCCCCCAATAAACCACATAACAGTCTCTACTTAATCAGCCCGGAAGGGAAAATTGCAGACCGATATGATAAGCGTTTCTGCACGGAATGGGATTTGAAGCACTACACACCCGGCAACCATTTTGTCTATTTTAACATTCACGGGATAAAATGTTCTTTGCTAATTTGTTTTGACCTTCGGTTTCCGGAGCTGTACCGGGCGTTATATAAGGAAGGGGTCAAGGTGGTTTTTCAATCCTTTTATAATGCCCGCCAGCAGGGACCGAGCATTCATTCGGAGATTATGCGGCAGACAATGCAGGCGAATGCGGCAGACAACGGCTTTTGGGTGAGCATGTCCAACTCCTGCGGCTGGTATTGTCCATATCCGTCCTGCTTTATCCAGCCGGACGGTCGAATCATCGCTCAGTGTCCGGAACATCAGGAAGGGCTGATTCTGAATCTTGTGGACCTGAACCAAACCTTTTATGACCCGTCCGGGCCCTTCCGAAACCTGGCTATCGAGGGAATTTTGACCAACGGACCTGAATCCCTGGAAGACCGGCGATCGAAGGAAAGAACGATTCTGTAATCCACTCGCCATCTGCCAACACAAAAAAGGAGAATCCATGAAGAAACTCGAAGAGTTGAGTCAGAAACGCAAGGCTTCACACACAAAATTGATTTCGATGAAATCAAAAGTATATGAAAAATTTATAGAAATGGAGCAGGCAACCTATACGGACGGTCATTTACCCAAAGGAATCAAAGAACTGATTGCTGTAGGGATCTCCGTATCCATAAACTGTGAGTCCTGCATGCAGTGGCATATCGAGCAGGCTGCCAAGGCAGGGCATACTCAGGAACAGGTTCTGGAGGCCATAGAGGTTGGGATTGAGATGTCAGGCGGTCCGGGGACCGTAGCCGCCCGATTTGCCCTGGATGTAATAGAGGATGTCTTTAAAAAATAACTGTGGATCCAATTGCTTTCCTATATTGTCAATGGGTTTGCCGAGTGCAAGCACGCGGGGAATTCGTCTGCCGCGACTTTTGACTTCCATCGGCGTCTGTCAGCAGGCAGAGGCCGGTAATCGCTCCGGAAAGGAACGACTCGGAAACAACTTATATTCTCTGAGTGAGCGGCCCCATGAGAGCAGTTCTACCATGCGGATTTTTCTCCCCACAGAGGCGTCTCCCGCCAGACATCCAACCTTTGAAACGAGTTTCCTTATCCAAGAAAAACTGACCGCCCGGAAAGGAAAATTAAAATACCATTCCCAGCAGACGAATCCCGACAAAAAAAAGGGCAATCGCCAAACCGCGAATAATCCATACCCCCCGCACCCGAGGAGCCATTGCCGCTCCGAACTGTGCTCCAATCAGGGCTCCTACCGCCAGACATAAGGTTCGGCGGACACCTCCTTGTGCAAAAGAACCCGCCGCAATATGCACCATCGTCCCTGTGAAAGCCGTGACAGCCAGAATAAAATGAGAAGTTGCCACAGCTACATGGACAGGAAATTTCAAAAACCGGACCAAAATCGGCACATGAATGATCCCGCCGCCTATGCCCAGCAGGCTTGAAAGATACCCGACCACCAAACTTAATCCCATTCCATATTGAAGGTTATAGGAAACCGCTGGACCGGAGTTCTTCTGCGGAATTGGATTATCCTTTGGAGATTTCCCGGAGCTGTCCGCGGCAGGTTTTTCTTCACGAATTCGACAGAATAACAAATAGACTGCAAAAATGAGCATCAAGGAACCAAAAATCCCGTTAAAAGGCCGTCGCGGAATATAATCCGTAGTCAATGCGCCGAGAATCGCGCCCGGCACCGCAGAAGCAGCAAACCACAAACCGGATTTGTAGTCGATACATCTCATCCGTCCATACGCCCAAGAACCCGATAAAGCATTGAAAAAAACAACAGCCAGCGAGATGCTGGTAAGGGTTTCCGCGGCCGCATGGGGATAGAGCAGAAGCAGAACGGGCACCAAAATAAAACCGCCGCCCGCCCCTATCAGGGTGCCCAACGTTCCCAGACACCATCCAAGCGGAATAAGCCAAAGATACTGTACCATAAATCTGTCCCGTCCCGTTACCCCAGACTGCTGTGATAAGGACTTTCTATCCGAGCAAGGATCTCAAAAGAAGAAAACCAGGAACAATTTAAGGTAGACATTCATTCACTTTCCCGTCAAGATAATTATAATAATTGGGAAAAAGCAATTATTTTAAAATCTGCAAAAAGGACAGAACAATGGCAAACAAAACGATTACGGCCCCAAAAGGGTTTCTGGCTGCCGGGCTGCATTGCGGCATTAAGGCCAGCGGCAGGCCGGACCTGGCCCTGCTGTACTGTCCGGCCGGTGCAGCAGCGGCGGCCGTCTTTACCACGAACAAAATTGTGTCGGCGGCGGTAACGGTTTGTCGGGAACACGCTCGAAGTGCCCGAACTTTTGCGGCGGTCATCAACAGCGGCAACGCCAACGCCTGCACAGGGCAAAAAGGGATTGCCGACGCCGAAAAGATGTGTCAAACCAGTGCTGAACATTTGCACATTCACCCGGAACAGGTTCTGATTGCCTCCACGGGCATCATTGGACATCCCCTGCCGATTCAAACCGTCTGCGAGGGGATTCGGAAAGCCGCCGACCGCCTGGGTAACGGGGTCGGGGCCGGAATGAATTTTGCCAGGGCCATTCTGACAACAGACACAAAAGTCAAAAACGCCGTTCGAACCGTCAACCTTAACGGAAAAACCGTGACGCTGGCCGGAACCGTCAAAGGGGCCGGAATGATTGGACCGAATATGGCTACGACGCTTTGCATTCTGACGACGGATGCGGCTATTCGCAAACCGCTTCTGCAGAAAGCGCTCCGCACAGCCGTGGACCAATCGCTGAACCGGCTGACGGTGGACGGGCACCAGAGCACCAACGATACGGCGATGATTCTGGCCTCCGGTCTGGCGGGCAATCGGATGATTCAGAAACAGGACGGAGCCTATCGCCGATTCGAAACCGCACTGACGGAGCTGTGCCTGGACCTGGCCCGGCAGATGGCCCTGGATGCGGAGGGGGCGACCCGAATGTTTACAGTCGTTATTGAGGGAGCAGCTTCGGCAGCTGAAGCCCGTCAGGCCGCCCGTGCAGTCGCCAACTATGATTTGGTCAAATGTGCGGTGCACGGAGCAGACCCAAACTGGGGACGGATCATCTGTGCCGTCGGGTCCAGCGGTGTTCGGTTAAATCCGGAAAAATTAACTTGTAAAATTGGGCAAATTACTGTATTTCGAAACGGTCAACCCGCACGATTCGATCCCAAAAAGGTCTCGCGGATTATCGCCCAGAAAGAACATACTATCACGGTATATCTGGGCGCAGGCATCTACAGCGATTTCTGCATGGGATGCGATTTAAGTCGTGAATACATAACGATTAATGCGGATTACCACACGTAAAAGATAGTCCGAAATCTTTTGAAATCCAAGCGAAAGAAAACGGACCGGGAAACCTCGAATTTGGGGGTTGAAAAACCCTCAAAAACCGATACACTGTTTACAATTTTCATACAATTATGATACAGATTCTGGAAAGGATGAACAGGTGAAAACACAAAGTACATTCTGGACAGTCGGGGCGGCCCTGATGCTGATGCTCACCTCAGCACCGGTTTGGGCCGCGGAAGGTGCACCTGCCGCAGGGGCAGGTTTGGAGTGGTTTGCTCCTTTGGGCGCTTTGGTTTGCGCGATTCTGGCGCTGGTCTTTGCCGTCTATTTTTACAAGAAGGTAATGGCAGCACCGGCCGGCAACCAAAGAATGATTGAAATCGCCACATACGTTCAGGAGGGCGCCTATGCTTATCTGAAACGACAATATAAAGTTGTGGCCGTTGTGTTTGTCGTGCTGTTTCTTATCTTTGGAGTGCTGTCTTATTACGGCATTCAGAACCCGTTTGTTCCCGTGGCCTTTCTGACGGGCGGCTTCTTCAGCGGTTTGTGCGGCTTTCTGGGAATGAAAACGGCAACCAACGCCTCGTCCCGGACAGCTCAGGGAGCCGTGGAAAGCTTAAACCGCGGTCTTCAGGTGGCTTTCCGCAGCGGTGCCGTGATGGGTCTGGTGGTGGTCGGCTTCGGTCTGCTGGATATCACGCTGTGGTATCTGATTCTGGACAAGCTGGTCTATACAGCCGCCCATATGAAGGAAGGACTCAAGCTGTTCGGCAACTTCTATCTGGTACACCCGGGAATGGACCCGAGCCAGAAGCTGATTGAAATCACCACGACGATGATTACGTTCGGCATGGGTGCTTCGACCCAGGCGCTGTTCGCCCGTGTGGGCGGCGGTATTTACACCAAGGCGGCAGACGTGGGAGCCGACCTGGTGGGCAAGGTCGAGGCGGGCATTCCGGAGGATGACCCGCGGAACCCGGCGACGATTGCCGACAATGTCGGCGACAACGTCGGCGACGTGGCGGGCATGGGGGCCGACCTGTACGAAAGCTACTGCGGTTCGATTCTGGCAACGGCGGCCCTGGGCGCCGCCCTGCCGGCGGCGGCCCTGCAGATCAAGGGCGTTTCCCAGCTGATGGCCGTGCTGGCTCCGCTGATTGTAGCGGGCATCGGCATTGTGCTGTCCATCGTCGGCATCTTTATGGTGCGGTGCAAAGAAGGAGCTTCGCAGAAGAACCTGCTGCGGGCCCTGCTGTTGGGAACCGGAAGCAGCTCAGCGCTGATTCTGATTGCCCTGGTTATTATGGCCTGGCTCGGAATGATTACGTGGGGCATTTTCGGCTCGGTTGTGGCGGGGCTGATTGCGGGCGTGATTATCGGACAGGTTACAGAATACTATACATCGGATGAATATAAGCCCACCAAAGGAATCGCCGGACAGGCCCCCATGGGACCGGCCACGGTGATTATTGACGGATTTGCCGTAGGAATGTTCTCAACGGGCTGGTGTGTGGTCACGATTGTTATCGGAATTATTCTGGCGTTTGCCAGTGCCGGCGGGTTTACCAATTTCTCAATGGGACTGTACGGAATCGGGTTTGCCGCGGTCGGAATGCTGTCCACACTTGGAATTACACTGGCAACAGACGCTTATGGTCCGATTGCAGACAATGCGGGCGGCAATGCCGAAATGAGCGGTCTGGGAGAGGAAGTGCGGAAGCGCACGGATGCTCTGGACGCTTTGGGCAATACAACAGCGGCCACGGGCAAGGGATTTGCCATCGGCTCGGCGGCCCTGACGGCTATGGCCCTGCTGGCGGCCTACATTGAGGAAATCCGCATCTGGATTAAGAAATTGTCTATGGCCAACGGCGGCATTTTCAAAGTGGGCGAGACTGTTTTTACGACGGAGTCGGTGAAAGTCGCCTCAGTGCTGGATTTTGTTCGTGCCTATGATTTGACGATTATGAATCCGAAGCTGATTTGCGGTCTGTTCATCGGCGGAATGATGGCGTTTGTCTTCTGTGCGATGACGATGAAAGCGGTCGGCCGTGCGGCGGGCGCGATGGTCAATGAAGTCCGCCGGCAGTTCAAGGAAAAACCGGGCATAATGAAGGGCACAGATAAGCCGGATTATGCCCGCTGTGTATCGATTTCGACCGCCGGTGCGCAGAAGGAAATGATGGTTCCTTCCCTAATGGCGATTATTGTGCCGGTTGTGACAGGGCTGCTGCTGGGAGTACCGGGCGTGATGGGACTTCTGGCAGGCGGTTTGTCCACAGGGTTTGTTTTGGCGATTACGCTGAACAATGCCGGCGGTGCCTGGGACAACGCCAAGAAGTACATTGAAAAAGGCGCCTACGGCGGCAAGAAGCTTCCGGACGGCAGCAAGAACCCCGTTCACGGGGCCGCGGTCATCGGCGACACGGTCGGCGACCCGTTCAAGGACACCTCGGGCCCGAGTCTGAACATTCTGATTAAGCTGATGACGATGGCCAGTGTGGTGTTCAGCGGCGTGGTAGTCCGGTTCTCGCCGATGATTGGAGAATGGTTCAGCCGGACCTTCGGGATTGGAAATTAACGCGGCATCCTTGACGAATCCTTTCCACGAACGTATCCTGCAGGGGCGGCCTGATGGTCGCCCCTGTTTTTTGAATGGAGCAAAAACTCACGAGGAATCCGCTTTGGCAGCAAAAAAAACGACCAAAAAGAAATCGGCCGAGAAAACACCGGCCAGGCGAAAAACCAAAAAGGAGCCTATTGCACCCGACAGACAGTTTGCGATGGCGGCGGCGGCGATTGCGCGGGACCGTCACTGCAGCGATATTGTGATTCTGGACCTGCGGACCATCAGTCCGGCGACGAATTATTTCGTGATTGCCACCAGCACCAGCGACCGGCAGGCCCGCAGCGTGGCCGATGAGATTTCGGATGCGGGAGAGCGGTTCAATTATCCGCGGTTCGGGCGGGCCGGCTATGAACAGGGGCGGTGGATTCTGCTGGATTTTGTAGATGTCGTGGTGCACCTGTTCAACGCGGAAACGCGGGCATATTACAACCTGGAGATGCTCTGGGGGGATGCCCAGCGGCTGGAGCTGGAGGAGCCGGACAGGCGATGAGGAATCTGCTGACGATTCTGGAGGAGCGGATTTCGCAGGCCCTGCGGCAGGCAAGCGGGCTGAACGAGGCGCCCGCGCTGGTGAGCCCCTCAAAGAACCCGGCCTTCGGGGATTACCAGGCCAACGGGGTGATGGCCGCCGCCAAGCACCTCAAAACGAATCCGAGACAGTTAGCCGACCAGGTCGTCCGGCTTCTGCAGATAGATGACCTGTGCGAAACTGTCGAGATTGCCGGGCCGGGATTTATCAATCTGCGGCTGAACCCTTCTCTGCTGGAGCAGCGGCTGCTGGGAATGTTTGCCGACCCGGTTCGACTTGGAATGGAGCCGGCGGAAAAACCAAAAACCATCGTGGTGGACTACTCCGGGCCGAACATCGCCAAGGAAATGCACGTCGGCCATCTGCGAAGCACCATCATCGGCGACTGGATCGCCCGCGTTCACGACTTTGAAGGACATCGCGTTATCCGCCAGAATCATATCGGCGACTGGGGAACACAGTTCGGAATGCTGACGGCATATCTGAAAGCCGAGTATCCGCAGGTTCTGGAGAATCCCTCTTCGGCGGCAATTGCGGATTTGGAGGTCTTCTACCAAAACGCCAAGCAGCGAAGCGAACAGGACCCGGAGTTTGAAAAGACGGCTCGGGCAGAGGTGGTCAAACTGCACAATCACGACCCCCAAACCATCCGGCTCTGGCAGCATATTGTGGAGCAGTCGCGCCGACACTATCAGCCGATTTATGCCCTGTTGAATATAACACTGAAGCGGGAGGATGAGCGGGGAGAAAGTTTTTATGCGGCGATGCTGCCGGAGGTGGTCAAGGAGCTGCGGCAGAAAGGGCTGGCGGTCAATTCGGAGGGGGCAGTGTGCGTGTTTCCGAAGGGATTTGCCGGCAAGAACGGCGCCCCCCTGCCGTTTATAATTCAGAAATCCGACGGAGCGTATCTGTATGCGACCACGGATTTGGCGGCACTGCGGTTTCGCATTGCTCAGCTCGGAGCGGACAGGATTGTCTATGTGACGGACGCCCGGCAGACACTCCATTTTCAAATGCTGTTTGAGACGGCCCGTTCGGCGGGCTGGACGGACAGCCGGGTGGAACTGGTGCACGTGACATTCGGCACGATGCTCGGGCCGGATGGGCGGCCGTTTAAGACACGCGAAGGCGGCACGGTCAAACTGAAGGACCTGCTCGAAGAGGCCGTGGAAAAGGCGCGGGCGGTGGTGGAGGAGAAAAACCCTTCTCTGCCCGCCGAACAAAAGGCGGCCATCGCGCGGGCGGTGGGAATCGGGGCGGTCAAATACGCCGACTACGCCAACAACCGCGATACGGACTACGTGTTCAGCTTTGACAAGATGCTGGCGATGGACGGCAACACAGCCCCGTATATGCAGTATGCCTACGCCCGCATCCGCTCGATCGAGCGCAAGGCGGCGGGCAAAGAAGTAGATGTGGAGCGGGAACTGGCAGGAATCGAGCGGGTTGTCCTGTCGGATGCGGCGGAAATCGAACTGGCCAAGAAACTCATCAGCTATGAGCAGGCGATTGAATCGGCGGCAGCCTCGTACCGGCCGAATCTGCTGACGGCCTACCTGTACGACCTGTCGCAGTCATTCAGCCGATTTTACAACGCCTGTCCGGTGCTGGGGGCTCCGGCGGATGTGCGTCCGAGCCGCCTGCTACTCTGTGAACTGACCGCACGGGTCATTCGCCACGGAATGCAGGACCTTTTGGGGATAGAAACTCCGGAACAGATGTAGCCGGCGGCTCTGTTAGGCCCCCGCCGCGGACATAATATTCACACGGCTTAACTTGACCCCCTTCAAGCTGGTCATTCGGTCGGCCAGTGACTGGATTTCCTTTACTTTCCCTTTGAGGATAATGACCTCCAGACAATTGTGATGGTCCAGATGCACGTGGGTCGTTGTGATAATATGGAGAAGGTGGCTGTGCTGAAGATGGGTAAGTTTGGCAGTCAGGCCGGTCAGATGATGATCATAAATTAAGAGAATCGCCGCCACGGCATCCGCTGAGGGGTCAGCCAGATACTCCTGCTCCAGCCGTGCCCGAATCAAATCTCGGACGGCTTCAGAACGGTTTGGATAGCCCTGTTTTTCAATCAGGGCGTCGAACTTGGCGAGCAATTCCTGCTCCAGCGAGATTCCCACGCGTTCAATTTTGCCCATATCCCAGCTCTCCAAAGGCGTTTTCGGCCGATTGTATTCCATCCGGAAAAAAAAGAAATTTTTATTTGACACAGTAGCACAAATTCTATATTTTTATGCGCCGTATTTCATACGGTTTATCTAAACTTTTTTGCTTATCAAGAAAGGAGGGTTCATGCGGAACCTGTTTATGAGATTCATTGGATTTATTCTGCTGATTATTCCGGCAACTCTCGCTGAACCATCCGAAAGTTTTTGGCAGCGGGAGTCGCTGACGGACGGCTTTGCAGGGCTGAACGAACGCTGGGAGCCGTCGGGGATTCAGCTCGGGCTGAGTCTGACAAGCATTTACCAGCAGAATGCCCGCGGAGGAATCAGCACGCACCGGCATCAAGGCCGCTGGTCGGGCAGTTATAACCTCGAACTGGATACGGATATGGAGCGACTGGCCGGTCTGAAAGGCGGCACGCTGTATCTGCATGCGGAAGGCACTTGGCCCCGGCAGGACATCGACGCCACCTCCGTTCAGTCGCTGTTCGGCGTCAATGGGGATTTTGCCCCGCGTGAAGCGTTCAACCTGATTGAGCTGTGGTATCAGCAGAATCTGTGGGACGATACACTTCAGGTGCGGTTTGGGAAAATTGACATGACCGGCGGGTTTGAATGCCGGGGCTGTCCGGTGTCGTTTGACTGCAGCCGATACGCCAACGATGAAAACACGCAGTTCCTCAATTCGGCCCTCGTGAACAACCCGACGATTCCGTTTCCGGATTACGGGATTGGGGCAATCGTGCTGTGGGCGCCTTCTGAGCTGTGGTATATCTCCTTCGGGGCGGCGGATGCACAGGCGGACAAGCGGGAAACAGGCCTGAATACCGCCTTTCATCAGGAGGACTACTTTGTGTATATGGCCGAGACGGGACTGACACCTGCCTTGAATTCGGCCAATGGGGCCCTGCCGGGAGCGTATCGCATCGGCGTATGGTATGACCCGCAGCCGAAGGCCGCTCTGGATGAAACCCGTTTCTATCGCGATGACACGGGCTTTTATCTGAGCTTTGACCAGATGCTTTGCAAAGAAAACAGCAACCCGGACGACAGCCAGGGGCTTGGAACCTTTTTCCGCTACGGCTATGCGAATGGGCGGTCGAACGCCGTCAGCCATTTTTACAGCGGCGGCATCCAGTATGAAGGACTTTTGGAGGGACGTGATGCGGATGTGCTTGGGGTCGGCTATGCGCACGGGGTTTTAAGCGAGCACAGCAGCAGCCCGTTTACGGAAGATTTTGAAAGTGTGCTGGAGGCATACTACGCCTGGAAGGCGGCCGGGTGGATGACGATTACGCCGTCCATTCAGTATGTGGCCAACCCAGGCGGGATGGGTGAATCAAAAGACGCGGTCGTGGCAGGCCTGCGGACGGTGATTACGTTTTAAGAGAAAAACTGGATTCCCGCCTGCGCGGGAATGACCTTCTAACTAAAGCGGGAATGACATTCTAACTAAAGTGGGAATTGGCCTTCTAACTAAGACGGAAATGACCTTCTAAGGAAGGCAGAAATGACCTCGTAAGACGCAAACGGATTTGGTAGGCATGGCTTTATAAAAGCAAGAACGGCATTTTTCTAAAAAGGGGTTTTTATGCATATGGCGGATGCTTTGCTGTCGCCGGCGGTCGGCGGAACAATGTGGGCCGTCAGCGCCGGCCTGCTGGGCTATTCCTGCAGAAAAATACGGACGGAGTTTCAGGAAAGCAAAATCCCGCTGATGGGGGTAGCCGGGGCATTTGTGTTTGCGGCTCAGATGATTAATTTTACGATTCCCGGAACCGGTTCCAGCGGGCATTTGGGCGGCGGGCTGCTGCTGGCTGTTCTGCTGGGCCCCTGGGCGGGATTCGTGACGATGGCTTCGATTTTGGTCATCCAGGCCTTGTTTTTTGCCGACGGCGGACTGCTGGCCCTCGGATGCAACATCTTTAATCTGGGTTTTTGGACCTGTTTTATTGCCTATCCGCTGATTTACCAGCCGATTGTCGGAAAGAACCCGACAGGAAGGCGAGTCTTTTGGGGGGCGATGCTCGCGGCAATCGCCGGACTTCAGCTGGGGGCTTTTTCCGTCGTGATAGAAACGGTTTTGTCCGGCATCACTGAACTGCCCTTTGGGCTGTTTGTACTGGCGATGCAACCGATTCATTTGGCAATCGGCATCGTAGAAGGGCTTGCCACGGCGGCGGTCGTCTTGTTTGTCCTGCAAAACAAACCGCAAATCATCCTTTCCCCGCAAACCGCCCTGCCCGGTTCCTCCATTCGCAGAACGGCTTTGGTGTTTTTGACGGCGGCCGTTGTGCTGGGCGGAGCGGCCAGCTGGTTTGCCTCCACCTATCCGGACGGACTGGAATGGTCAACGGCACGGGTATCGGGCAAAGAAGAACTCAAATCACCGGAAAAAGGCATTCATTCTTCGCTGGCTCAACTTCAGGAAAAGACGGCGATTTTGCCGGATTACGGCTTTAAGACCGCTCATCCGGAAGAATCCGAGGACGCTCGCTGGCCTGCCGTCGATGTCGGCACAAGCGTATCCGGCATTGTAGGCGGTCTTCTGACGCTGGTGCTGACCGCGGGGATTGCCGCAGCAATCAAAGCGGCTCATCGCAAGGCGGACATCCGGACCTCGTAAATCCAGCGCCGCATCATCTCGACTCGGCCTTCGCATAGGCCCAGGCACCCGCGCGGGTGTCGGGCTCCTTTTGCGCGGACGCCGACCGCTGGGCCTCCTGAAGCCACTTTTGGGCTTCGGATGAATTTTTCGGTACGGCCTGCCCTTTCAGGTACATTTTGCCCAAGGCGGCCTGTGCCCGGGGAAATCCGTTTTCGGCGGCACGACGAAACCATTCGACTGCTTCAGTGAGATTCTGTTCAACTCCCCAGCCCCTGTAATACAGCCACCCGAGGGCGTATTGGGCAGGCGCGGCATTCTGCTGAGCGGCTTTTCGAAACCATTCAGCCGCCTGCTGATAATCCTGGTCAACCCCCAACCCCTGATAATACATCAGGGCCAGATTATTTTGCGAAGGAGCAAATCCTTTTTCGGCAGCGGTTCGATACCATTTTTCGGCCTGCTCATAATCCTGCGGGACCCCCTGACCATTGGCATACATCAGCCCCAGCGCATGACAGGCGGCGGAAATGCCCTCCTGAGCGGCAGGCTGCAGCCACGAAAGCGCCTGGGCATAGTCCGGAGATTCCTGCTCCAGATACAGGATTCCCAGTCCGGCCTGGGCCTGAGGAATTCCGGCTTCAGCCAGCGGGCGGAGCAGTTCGAGGGCTTTCTGCGAATCCGGTTTGACACCGCGGCCTTTTAGATACATTCGGGCCAGATTGTTGGCCGCGGCGGACAGATTGCGTTTATGCGCCTGTTCATACCAATAGGCCGCCCGCGGATAGGATTGAATGACTCCTTGTCCGTCCTCATACAGAAGCCCGAGCATATTCTGAGCCGGCGCATAGCCCTGATTGGCGGCCTGTTTCATCCATTTGGCGGCCTTCCGTACATCCTGTTTGGTGCCCAGCCCTTCCCGATACATCAGACCCAGCGTGTACTGGGCCTGCGGATGTCCATCCAGTGCCGCCCTGCGAACCAGCCCGAAGGCCCGAACGGGGTCCTGAGCCGTTCCTTCTCCCCGCAAAGACAGCAGACCGTAATTCTGCAGGGCCCAAGGGTGACCCTTTTCGGCAGCCGCGGCAAACAGTTCCGCCGCGCGGTCAGGATTCCGATCGACCCCCTGTCCGTTCCAGTAGCAGAGGCCGAGATTGTTTTGTGCAGGAGAAAACCCCTGTTCAGCAGACAACCCATACCAATAGGCGGCCTTTTGGGAATCCTGCTCAACCCCGAGCCCCTCTTCGTACATTAGACCCAGATAAAATTGAGACCTCGGGTCACCGGATTGGGCGGATTGACTCCAAATCTCCGCCGCCGCATCATAATCCTTCCGTTGATACGCACTCCATCCCTTTTCAAATGAACCGCTGCAGCCGGCGGCAAAGACCGATAAGAACACTCCTATCAGCATCCCGCTGAACCGATTTGTGCCGGTTTCCGCCTTGCGACTGAATCCAGTGATGTCCGCCATATTTTGTGCTCCTGAAAAAGATTGTTTCCGGAGCAAGCCATCGGCGAGCAGGCCGGGGCGGTTAAGTTAAATTTTCATAAAGAGTCGTGTCTGACACCGAACAGATGGTCAAAGGTTCGGCTGTTCTCCAAGGAGCGGGCCGCAGCCGATTTGCGGAAAATCAAGAGAGTGGACAAAGGACTGGAAATCCGGAGTCGAAGCCGTTTCCGGAAAAATGCAGGTCAGGACGAGAAAGGTCCTTCCGGCAAAAACGAGAAGGCCCTGGTGAATGCTTCGGCCTTCGGCGGCCTGGGCGGTATGTTTGAACAGAACGGCCGAGTGCCCGAAATAGAGTGTGGTCTGGCGGAGAAGCCGGCCGTCAGAAGAAATACGGGCCCGAGCAGCCAGATAATCCTGAACAAAGCTCTGCCGAAAAGAGGGACTGTCGGCCAAATCAGACAAAAACTGCCGGACAGTCAGATGATAGACAGTACGGCCGTCCGCCGCAGCGGCCTGGAAGTAAACGGTATAACTGTTCGGGTCATGCTCAAGCCGGTGCTGAACGGGAGGCGAAGGAAACAAGACAGAAAACCCCTCTTCTTCTGAGATATATCGGACCTGCCCTGAAATGCGCTCCGTCAGATACGGATGCCGGCGGACAAGTTCACCCAGACGGACTTGTGCATCGACAAGCAGGTCCTGTTCTTTCTTAGCCAGCAGATTCTTTTTCTGCTCGGAAGCATCGACGCCGTTCAGCTCAGCCAGCAAGGCCCACAGATAGGAGAAAACGGGCTGGGTGTCCGCCAGCCGGAGACTGAGAAACAGCTGCGCCCAGCCGTTGGCCGACAGAGCCGCCTGACGATACCAGAACAGGGCTTTGTCGGGATTGGACGGCACCCCCCTGCCTTCTTCGTACAGAGCCGCCAGAGCCATTTGAGCATCGGCATCCCCGGCAAGAGCCGCCGCCCGATACCAATAAGCGGCCCGGGACCAATCCTGCGGGAGCTGACGGCCTTCCGCATACAGAAAACCGAGCAGATACTGAGCCGCGGCATCTCCCGATTGGGCCTGCTGAATGAGTACGGCCGTCTCCGGATTGTCCGCAGCGCTCTGGGCCCAAGCGCACAGGCCGGCTCCCAAGAGCCATTCGACGGCAAGCAGAATTCCACAGAACCGGATACGATTCATCGGGTCGGCAATCAGCGGGTTTTGGCGGCCCGTTCCACCTGCTCGAGGTATTCGCGCACGTTATCGCGCGGGTCAATCTGCTGAGCACGGCGAAGCAGCGGAAGGGCTTCTTCATACTTGCCCTGCTGAACCAGCAGCTGGGCATGGCGGATTCGGGCCTGGGCTTCGTATTTCTCGATAGCCGCCGCCCGCTCGAAGTAAAAGACCGCCTTTTCCATATTCTGCATTTTTCCCCAGTGCTGTCCGAGCAGGATGAGGGCCTCGCCGTCCAGAGGGTCAATTGCAATAATTTCCTCCAGCAGGCGAATCTGCTCTTCACTGCCGGCGCCTTCGGCCACAGCAATGCGGGCCTGGAGCTTGAGCATTTCCACCTTCAGAGAATCGGTGAACTGTCCTTCAAAGGACTGCTGCATCCGCTCCAGCAGCTGCCGGCTTTCCGCCAGCGCTCCGCGGGCCATCAGGGCTCTGGAGGCCCGAAGGAGCCGTTCGGCGGGCACAGACAGTTTCTGCTCGAGGGCCCGTGTGTAGGCCCTGACAGCGGATTCATACAGTTCCTCATTGATGTAAATATCGCCAAGCAGCAGCAGACTTTCGGCGGTCGAACGGCCCAGGGTGTCCAGCCACTCAAAAATCTCGGCGGCTTTGAGCGGTTTGTTCATTCCGAGGCAGGCATTGGCCAGAAGGAGCCACAAATCCGCCCGGTCCGGCATCTGCCGAAGCAGCGATTCACAGAGGGCGGCGGCTTCCGGATACCGCTCCTGCCGGAACAGACTTCGTGCCAGCCCCATTTTCCAGTCCATTGTAGCCGGGTCCAGAAGAACCGCCATTCGATAGGACGATTCGGCCGCCAGATGGTCATCCAGCGAAGCATAAGCGAACCCGAGCAGACCGTACGTGACGGCATCGGAACCGCCCAGCTCAATCACTTTGGTGAACGCGGCGGCGGCACCGGCAAAATCGCTGTTCCGGATGCAGATCAGACCCAAATTGCGCCAGGCCCGCCGGAATTTCGGAAACTTCTGCACAGCCTGACGGTAGGCGGCAGCCGCCTCATTCAGTTTCTCCTGCTGAAAATAAATGTTGGCCAGCGTAAAATCAAAGACAGCGCTGGCGGCGGCGTTTCGGGCCAGCTCTTTTTGAAGAGCGGAAGCCGCATCATTCATCTTATCCGACGAAATCAGACTCAGAATTTTCAGAAGCCGTTCGCGTTCTTCGGCAGTCAGACGGGGTTCAACATCCGTCTCCGCCAGATAGCTTTCTGCCAGACGCTGCTGGAAAGCCGGCTGATTCCAGAAGGACAAAAAAGACTCCGGCAGCGGCTGGGCCGGTTCCTCCGCCCGGCACAGGAATCCGCAAAACGGAGATACACTCACCATCAGAGCCAGAATCGCAGAACAACGAATCGCACGAACCATGTCTTTTTATCCTTTCGGAAACGTAATCGGTACCCGCATACGAAACTTAACCGGCTGACCGTTTCGCCGGCCGGGTTCAAATTTCTACTGTTTGACGGCATTCAGGGCCGGCTTTTCGAAAATCGGGTCGGTGCTGGACTGCACGGTCGGATTTTCGACCCGTCCCTGTTCATCGACGACAAAAATAATATACACCGTTCCGGGCGTTTTCTTCCGGAGCTCCTTGGTCATCAGCGGGCTGGGCTGATAAATCACACGCGGCTTCTGGTCGAGGTCCGCTATGGAAAAAAGGGCCTCCGCGTTTTTGGTTTCCGTCGCAACATTCTGCAGGGAGACAGCAAAATCTCCCTCCATCCAGCTCCCGCTGAGCGTCGGATTCAGCGCCAGCGTCAGCTGTTCGAGCGTCAGCGGCGGCGCCTCTTCGGTCAGCTCCGGCGGTTTGTCTTCGGGCTCCGGCTCCTGCGGCGGTTTTTCCTCCGGCGGCGGAGGAGGCGCATCCAGCCTGGCGGTGTCGACAGAGCGCAGAATCAAGTCCGCTGCGGGCGGCTTGGCCAGCGTCTGCATCAGCGGCAAAATCAGGAAAAACAGAAGGGTCATCCCGATGCCGCCCAGCAGAACCGCCAGACGATGAAACAGTCTCCAGAACCAGCGAACCAGTGCACGCATACGCCGCTTATCCACCTGTCCTACGGGCTGCCTTGCCGAGACGCTACGCTCACTTTGACCGCCCCGGCCAGTTTGGCCTCATCGATGACCCGAACCAGCTGACCGGAGGGAGCCCCCTGATCGGCCTGAATAATGACGGGCACCTGCTCTTTCTGCAGCATCTGCTTCACGAGGGGCTGGATGCCGCTAAAGCCGATCTCACGTCCCCCGTACACCACCTGTCCCTTGTCGGTCAGGGCTATCAGGATGCTGTTTTTCTCCAGACGCACAGAGGAGGCCGCCTGCGGCTTGTCCACCTCGATTCCAGTCTCCTCCACAAACGTCGTCGTCACAATGAAGAAAATCAGCAGAATAAACACGCAGTCCATCAGCGGGGAAATATCAATCCCGACATCCTGATTGTCATCGGATGCAATTGAACGAAAACGTCCCATCAGTTGTCTCCCTTTGACCGGAGGATTTGTTTATAAAGATGCTGGGTGCAGACGGTTTCCAAATGAGCCAGAAAGGCCTTGTATCGGTTCTGTTTTCGAACCAGCTGATAGTGAAAAAACAGACCCGGCAAAGCAATAATCAGGCCGGTTTCCGTCGTGATCAGGGCTTCGGAAATGCCGCCGGCAACCATGGCCATGGTTTTTTCTCCGCCGCTGCCGGTCGCCAGTGCCGAAAACGTAGCCAGCATGCCGGTGACGGTTCCCAGCAGACCGAGCAGGGGGGCTAATCCGACGCAGATCTTCATCATCCGCAGGTCTCTTTCAAACGGCCCCAGCTCGGCGGTTTTGAGTTCTTCAAAGAACAGCACACAGTCTTTCAGTGTGGAAAAACCGCTAACCTCATTCAGAATTTGCCCAACGGTTCCTCGGCGAAGATTCGGCTGTTCGAGCCACTGGCGCCAGGTTTTTTCGCGGATTCGGGTAAATCCTTTTTCCGCAAACCGGAGCCGCAGATGAACCCCCAGCCCGAACATCACAATGCCCACGGCGGCGATGGCCGTCATTGCCCACCCGCCGGACAGCCAGATGCTCCAGGCCTCCCCCAGAAACCTCTGCACCGGTTCAGGCAGAAGCCCAAATATCTCGGAAAACTGAATGGGAAGATTCAGCTTGCTCACTGGATCTCCTGACGACTCAATGCGTTCCGGCTCATCTGGCCGACCAAACGGTCCTGATGATCCAAAATCGGCAGATGCGTGTCTTTGTACTGCTCGAAGGCCTTCTGGACTTGTCGGGGATGCGCATCAATTCGAATAAAAGATTCCTTGCGGTCAAGCAGATGCTCTACAGGCGTATTGACAGGCCGAGCCAGCAGCTCCTGAACCCGCACGGAGCCCAGGTATTTGCCCGCCTTGTCCACGACAAAGATCCGCTCCAGAGAATCCCCGTTTTCGAGGGCCAGAATCTGCACGAGAATGTCAGCAATTTTGGTCTCAGGCTCCGCCTGGACAAACGGCGGAATTTGCAAAGAAGGTTCCAATCCAGTCTTTTTCCGGGCCGATTCGGCAGCGGCCGGAGCAGATGATACCGACGGGGCATGAGCGGCGGCTTTGGCCAGCTCGTTGAGGAATGCAAAAGCCGTCTTTTCCATCTGGTTGAGAATCCCTTTGGATTTGCGGGAAAGGAAGGCATGAATCAGCAGCGAAGGTATCGCCACAATCAGACCGAATTCAGTGGTAATCAGGGCTTCGGAAATGCCGCCGGAGAGGGTTTTGACGTCTCCGGAGCCGAACACGGTAATCAGTTTGAAGGTGTTGATGATGCCGGTCACCGTTCCGAGAAGCCCCAGCAGCGGTGCACAGGCGGCGCTGACGGCAATGAAGGGAAGGAATCGTTCCAGTTTCAGACGAACCGCCAGGATTTTCTCATACAAAATTTCCTCGACGAGCTCCCGCGGCTCGTTCATGTGCTCTGCGCCGACGCGAAGCATCTGCCCAATCGGACCCCGGATAACGCGGGCTTTTTCCTTCGCTTCGGCAGAATCCATTTTTGCAACCGCCTTGAGAAAGGCGCTGATTTTTTTGGCGGAAGGCATTCGAATCCAGAGCATGCTGAACCACTTAAACAGAGCCACCAGAAACGCAGCGCCTGCCAGGGCGAAAATCGGAATCATCACCGGGCCGCCCTTCTGAATATGCTCCAGAAGGGTTTCGCGAGTCTGCTCGATTTTCCGGGCATTGCCGAGGGTCGGATCCAGGGGAAACAGCCCCTGAGATGTTTCAATCAGTTCGGCGGCGGTCTGGGCAATCTGCGGATTTTCAAACGGCAGAACAGTCGGTTCGAGAGAACCGAGCTGCTGTTCAACAGTGCCTACGACCTGCCCGTCCTGAGAACGGAACAGGGCAATCGGCCCCAGCAGAACAAATGTCCCTTTCTGCACCAGACCGGTGGAATCTACGGCGGCTCCTTCAAAACGGGCCCCGCCGAGGGCTTCTTCCAGACGGTCGAGAGCCGTCAGGAGCAGACGGCCCTGCGCCTCATAGACTTCCATCGGACTGAGGGTTCGGTTTTCCGCCGCCAGCTTGGCCTCCTCGAGCACCGCCCGATACCGCTGAAGTTCGGCAATATGAAGACGGGATTCAAAATTGCGAATGTATTCTCCCAGCAGGCCGGACAGGTAAGACGCCTCCTCCTGACGGGCCTTGATTTCATTGCGGAGGGTGCTCAGGTCCAGCGTGCGCCCGTCGAGCAGCCGGGAGGTCTGCTGGTACTGCCGGCGGACTTCGAGCAGCCGGTTTTCCAGTTCATTGATTCGCCGGTTCAGAGGCAGCAGCTCCTCGGCCATCTGCTGCCGGAAGGCAGCCAGTTCAGCCAGACTGTCATCCAGTTTCTGCTGAATCTTCTGAACGGAGGCATCCACATCCGCCGTCTGGCTCTGACCGTATCCGACGGAAACAAGACCCAACGCAAGGAGAATGGCGGCCAGAGTTCTATGCAGAATGGTTGTTCGAAAAGACCGTATCATGCTGTTTCCTTATTTACTGAATGGTTAAGGGCAGAAGAACGTAAGAAGCGGTTTTCTCGTTTTTCAATATAGCGATCAAATCGCTGACAGAGCCGGCAATCTCCGGTTTCACAGCCCAGTTCCACTGGTTCTCATCCGGGAATCCGAAACCGCCTGCGGTCTGGGCCGGATTGCTGAAATACCCGCAGCTGATGCCGACATAGACAGCGGCAACCTCCTGAGAAGTGCCGTCCGGGAGCGTGCGAATTTCGCTGACGGTCGTAATTTCCTTGTGAAACTTGTCCACTTCATTCAGAATGCCCACCACATTCTGGAACCGCTCGGACAGGAACTGTCGGGACGAATCCGATTTTCCGGTGATTCGCTGACTGAGGGGCTTGACATGCTGACGAAGCGGTTCGGGCAGACGTTCCAGCAACGCGCAAACCCGCTCTTCCATCCGGCTGACGAGTTTTTTCAGCACAGAGGTGGCATCCAGCAGCCGCTCTTTTTCCTCGAGCATTTCATCGCGTTTGCGGTCGGCTTCGGCAATGCTGGCATCCGCTTCACGGATTTTATTTTCAACCGTTTCTATCTCCCGCTCCAGCAGGGCAATCCGTTCGGCCAGGAGCTCCTTGGCCAAGGCAAAATCCCGCTTCTCTTTCGACAGAATCCGCTGGGTTTCCACCCATTTTTCTGTAGCAGTGCGGATGGTTTCGAGCGTCTCAGCGGTCTCCGAGCCACGGGCCGCGGAGATAAAAAGGCCGACGGCAGCCAGTCCGAGCAGCCATTGACGGATACCGGACGAGGGAAACGCCGGGTGCCTTCTTCCGCAACCCGCTTTTTTTGAAAGACTTCTGTTCATTTACGAACATCCTTCCTGAATCGTTTTTCGGTTTCTTTTTCTCTCCCGGAACAAGAGGACTCTACCCTTAACCTGTTAGGGATTTATTAAAATCCTGTTTGCTTCCGGTAAGTTTGCGGCTCTGCTGCGTCCTAAAAAGAAGCGCTCAGACTAATGGAAAACTCCATTCCCTTCCGATATGAGCTCTTGGTTACATCGTCTCCGATATATTTGGAGCGGTACACCGTTTTGATTTCCGGGTCGAGCAGGTTCTTGGCCTGAAACTTCAGTTTCCAGATGGACCCGAGGGGCTGGGTCAGACTGAAATTGAGCGTGCCGTACTCGGTTTCATAGAGACTGGGAATCAGCACGCGGGTCTGACCGGCACCCGGACTGGCACCGGCCACGAGGGTATCGCCGCGCACCGTATAAAACAGGGCCAGCTGCGTTTTGACTTCGGGTACATCATAAGTCAGATAGATATTGTAAAGATAGGCCGGGGCATTGGTCATATCCCGCTTGGTCATCGGCGCACGAACATTGGGATGATTGAACCGCGCGGCCTCATCAGGCGGAAGTGTCACCTCGGAATTGATCAGCGTGGCGTTGCCCCCGACGGAAAGGCCGTTCATACTTTCCCAAAAACGGGCCAGGTCCTGACGGAGTTCCAATTCATAGCCGCTCATTTGGCCTTCCGGATAATTGACGGCGGTCGTGTAATCGAACGAGGCCGTAACCCGCTGGACATACTCGATGGGATCCTTGACCTTTTTATGAAACCAGGAGAGCGAAACGAGACTGCCCGCATACGGGGTGTAATCCAGCCGCAGGTCGTAATTTTTCAGAGAGCTGGTCTGCAGGTCCGGATTCCCGATAAAGACATCGCCGCCCAGGTACTCGCTCTGCATAATCGGGGTCAATTCCTTCAGGGTCTGGCGGGCAATGGTTTCGCTGTACGAGCCGCGAAGCGTAATCGGGTCCCACGGACGATACTGAAATCCGATAGAAGGCAGGACATCCGTCTGCTGCGTGGAGACATCCGCATCCCCGGGGTTGAGTTTTACCGAGGTATAAGACCCTTTCGGATACCAGTAAACCTGAGATTCCGGTTCATTGATGATTTCGAGGGTGGTTTTTTCGACCCGGCTGCCTCCAATCAGGTTAAACTGGGAGGTCAGGGGCATATCCATCATATAATACCAGGCGGAAATTTTTTGCAGACCTTTATAGTCCACATCAACCTGACCGGCCGTAATGGGGTGATTTTCGGTCGGAAATGTACTGCTCCAATAGAACTCCCACGGCTTTTTGGGGCCCATTCGGTTGTCGGCAAAATTCGCAAACGATTCCTGATCGTACCGTCGAGTAATGGTGTCTTCAAAGAACCCGAATTTCAGATACCCTTCCTGGCCGCCCCACTGTTCAAACGGAAGTTTCAGATTAATCTGATATTGATCGCTGTCCTCGGTAATCTCTTTCCAGACTCTCTGGAGATAGCCCATCGTAAAGTTGGCAGATGGTTTAAAGGGCTGATGCTGTCCAACCACCCGGCCGCCCTCAATCAGCGGATACCATTTGGTGCCGAACATCCGTTTGTCGGGCTGATACATCCCGGCGGAGCTGTAGGCGATTTTCCAGTCCACCTCCGGCGGCAGAGTTCGCAGCCAGCGGCCCAGACTCAGATCCAAATCAAACAGCGTATGACGCCCGCTGAACTGGAGGGTGCGGGTGGTGCGTTCGGTATATTCGAGTGTTTCCGAACGCAGATACGGAGAAGCATCCGGCGATTCGGCGTTGCCGGGGTGGTCCGGGTCATACGGGTCATAATTGTCATATTCAGGCCCGAAAAAGTTCGGCCAGTATCGATGCAGACTTTTCTTGCCCCGTGTATTTTCCGCCAGCGTGGCGGTGTCCTCGGCTACGCGCGTATAAAGATACAAAATAGAAAACTGGTGGTCTTCCAGCTCGATGCCGGCGGTGCCTAAACTGCCCCACTGAACGGATTGGGTGCTTTCCCGAATGTCCCAGAGCGAGGTTTTAAAGGCATCCCATCCTTCAATTTGCGACTGACGCGGCGTCATCGGCTGACCGGGACTGCGGACCCAGTAGGTATCATCCCGTCCCTCCTTATAGGAGCTGTCCTTTTCGTAGAAGAAGCTGCCGAATCCGCCGATTCGGGTTCCGTCGGCCAGATCAAACTTATCCCCGCCGGACAAGGACCACTTGTAATCACGTGGTTCATCCGCGGGACTGACGCCGACCGCCCCTGTCCAGTTCATTCCAAGCCGATCATACTGAATATCCCGTTCTCCTTCGTCTTTGCCCCATCGGTTGACGCCCCCGTCTCGATACCCGAGAAAGCGGCTCCCTGCAGAAGGATAATCCCAGCTTGCGGTATAATCCGCTTTGAGCGTCCGTTCGTTCGGAACCCCCTTTAGGATGATATTGACCGCTCCTCCGGAGGCATCGCCCTGCTGATCGGGCGTGAAGGTCTTGCTGACCTGGATGCTCTCGATGGCGGCAGCGGGAAACTGGTCCAGCTGGACGGCCCGTTTGTCGGCATCGGCTGTGGGCAGACGCACACCGTTCATCTGGGAATTAACGTATCGGTCGGGAAGACCGCGAATGACGGCATATTTTCCATCCTGAACGGTGGCTCCGGCCACCAGCCGCAGAGCGCTGGCAGCGTCAGAGGCGCCGGCCCGGCTCATCAAATCGGCGCTGATGGAATCCATCAGGGCCGGACTTTCCATCCGCAGGTCCAGCAGCGCCGCTTCCGTGCCCGCCCCCATCTGCAGGTCTTCCACAATAAATTCTTCAATATCCGTAAAATCGCCGGTTAAAGACACATTCAGTTCCGTCATCTGCCCGGTCTGCACCAGCACATCGGAGCGAACCAGACGGGTATAACCGGATTTGGAAACAATCAGGGTATAAGTTCCGGGCGCCACTTCCGGAAAGAGAAACTGGCCGTCCTGATTGGTCTGGACAGAAGCGTCGAGCTCTGCAATCACAACCGAGGCCGCCCCGAGGGGCATCCCGAAATCGCTGTCATAGACCGTGCCGCGAATGCTGCCGATTCCCTCGGCGGCCCGAGCCGGAAGTCCTGCAGCCAGCAACAGCAGCCAGACCAGAGCCCCGCACGCCGTCTGTTTTACCATGGCTGCCCCAATCCTTTGTGAATCTGACGAATCCGTTCCCGCAATTCTGCATCCGGTTCCACCGCAGAAAGAACCATCGAACAGCAGGTTGCCGCCAAGTCCTCCGCCCGAGGACGGGAATTGGGATTTTCGACCCCTTCTTCAACCGCTCTCTTGTAAAGAGCCAGCGCGGCGTCCTTGTCGTCCATGTTTGCATAGGCCTCCGCCAAGGACCGCAGAGCGGCCGCTCGATAAATATTGAAGATAGCCTGTCTGTTGGATTCATAGGTTTTTAGAAGCGCCTGGGCCTCATTTTTGGCTTCCTGGCGCTGACCGGCCCGGTATCGAAGAGCCGCCAGGGGGGCCGCGAGGGTAAACTGCGTCTCATCCGGCCACTGATATTTTTCCAGAAGCTGCCGAGCCTCTTCGAGCAGTTCGAGGGCTTTGGCGGAATCGTTATGCTCCAGGGCGGACTCCGTCAGCTGCGTAAGCAGCCGAATCCGCAGAAAGGCAGGCAGCGGCGACCAGGCGTTCCTGATTTTCTCTTCCAGTTCAGTCCGCTGCTCTTGGCGGTCATAAACCATGTCGTACATTTGTGCATACGAAAAAAGGACGTTGTTGCGGACATCTTCATTGTTTTGTTTCAATTCCAACTCAAGCCGCTGGACTTCCTTGTCGAAGAGGTCCTTCTGCTGCAGCTGTGCATCGTCGAGCAGCATCTTCCCCCGCTGAGAGGGTTCCAGCCCCTCCTGGGCTTTCAGGGCTGTTTCGAGCTGCCCGAGCTGGGCATACACCTGAGCGATTTTGGATTGAATCAGGTCCTGACACCATTCCTGAACGGGCTCCGAAGAGGCATTGGGCAGGCCTTTTTCGGCAATTTCCCGGGCCTGGCGAAGATACCGTTCCGCCAGCGAGGCATTCCCGCAGCGGGCTGCATACACGGCCAAGTCCGCCAGACAGGCCCCCCGCCTCCAGTTGTCAATTCTTTTCAGATATCGATGGGCCCGTCCGGGCTGGTTCAATTTCAGTGCGGTTTCCGCCACCATGGCCTGGGTGCGGCTTCGGTCTTTCAAATGCGGCTTGACCGGTATTTTTGTGGCGGTTTCAAATGCCAAATCCAGCAGTTCGAGCCGCCAGGGTTCCAGAGGCTGGTCCTGCAATTCCTCCGCCGGAACTTCGCTCAAAACCCCAGAAGGTTGGCTCTTCTTTCCAGCCGCTCCACAGACAGCGGCAGCCAGAATGCCAATCCACAGCAAACGGATAATCGTCTTCATAGCTCTATCCTTTTCTGACAAGCCGGGCTTGTCTAACAGACCTTGAGTATTTCGCGGGACTTTATACGGGTTTTGTGTTCGGTATATTTGGAAACGATTAGGTTTCGGTTAGACCAGAACGGACTGAAACAAAAAAGGATGGCAGAAGCCGTCTTCTGCCATCCCCATACCTATTTCCAGTCTGGTGCGAAGTTCAATTTACAGACTCAGGAGCCAGTTCTCGCTGAGAACGGACAAATCATTCAGATTCACCTGGTCATCACCGTTGACATCGCCCTGCAGGCCGGTCATTCCGTACTGATAAGCCGCTGTCCAGCCGACCAGCCAGTTGTCATAAGCGTTGAAGGCGCCGCGATAGGTGACCGGGGTAAAGAACCCGTCGGCCGGAGCCGCCGGAGCTGCCGTCAGAGCATCGTTAGACGCCCGGGGGTCAATGTACACAACCGGCTTGAGGGTCTTTCCGCCGGCGGTCACATCCGCCCCGCGAACCAGGGCCCGAATCGGGCTCTGCGCAGCAAAGATGTTTCCGACGCAGTTGCTGCCGCTCAGACCGGCCACAGTGTTGTAGCCGTTGCTGTTGGAATAAGCACCGGAGTTCAAATTGCTGTAGAAGACGCAGTAGTTGATTTCAGCCAGCTTGCCGGAAGACTGGGCCTGATACATCTTCTGAAGGTCGGCGGCTGTTGCACAGCTGACATTCGGATGTCCGCCGGTCTTGGGGTTGGACTTGTTCCATGCTTCGCTGTAGTTGGTCGTCCAGGTCTCCGCCCATGTGAGCGTTCCATTGTAAGCGTAGCCGTTGTCATTGTCGCTGGCGTTGTCAAACCGAACCAGGTTCGTGCCGAGGTCCATAAAGATGCTGTTGTGGAACTGGACACGGGCATTGCCTCTCCAGGCGGTTCCGGCCCGACCGGCCAGAGGCTGTCCGATAGCCGTAAAGTTGTAGATGTTCGCCGTCGTAACCGGCTGAGCATCGGAGTTTTCGGCGCCGTCCATCTCAAAGCAGTGGTCGGCTACACCGGAACCCTGGGCGGCATCCGCACTGTATCCCTGAACGATCAAGCCGAACTGGGCCTTGCCTCTCCAGCCCTGGTCGAGGTCAAAATAGTCATCGCCGACGTTCCAGATGCTCACGTACTTGAGGTTGACGGTTCCGCCCCAGATTTCGATGCCGTCGTCCACGTTGTTCATAATTTCGAGGTACGCAATGTCCGTTTCGCGGCCGACACCGCCCAGCGACAGTCCGTTGAGCTCGTTGGCCAGACCAACCACACGCCCGCCGTACCGAATCGAAACATACATCAGCGAGCCGCTGTCGTCGTCGTCATCGTTACCGCCGTAAAGAACCCGCGTGTCGCCCGGGAACTCCTCTACAAGCCCTTCCATCGGAGAGACGTTGGAGCCGAGGGGGCAGGATTGCTGATTGAGGATGTTGGTGTTGGAAATCATGGCTCTGCCCATAATGGTCAGGTTGCCCCACTCATTGCAGGCCGGACGCCACGTTTTGAAGTCATCGTTCTTCGAGGTAAAGATGATGGGTTTCAGGGCCGTTCCGACCGCATAGATTTTGCCTCCGCGGCAGACCGCCAGAGACCCGGAACCATTCACCGTCGGCGTGCTGGCAATAATAGTTCCCGGTTCAATTGTCAGGGTTGCACCCGGCAGAACATAAATCTGGTTCTGCAGATTGTAGGTATTGTCGGCCGTCCAGGTTGTCGAGGTGGCAATATGGCTGGTAACCAAGATTTCGGCCCCCCGCGCCATGCCGACCGCCAGAAACCCACATACCAAAAGATATGCTGTGACTTTCTTCATACTTTTTCCTTTCGTTTCTGATACTTTCTCTGCTTTTCATACACACACCGGTTTTGGACACACTTCACACACGACCCACTGCGGTGCACACCGCAGAAAGACGGGCAACGTTGTAAAGGGACGCTGTTAGGCAAGAATGAATCGAATGTTAAAAAAGGATAAAAGAGAAGAAAGATAAACGATATTTTCTATGCGGATTCCCCCATTAAAGCCGAAACAATAGAATTGACAGACAAAATTCAGCCCCTTTTTTACCAAACAGAAAAACCTTCGTTCCGGATTGCAAAAAACCCACGAAGCTGATATGGTAAGGGGGTTTGAAGGCCGATACGGCCGGACGTGGAGAGGTGTCGGAGCGGCTGATCGAGCTGGTTTCGAAAACCAGTGTGCCCTTTGGGGTACCGCGGGTTCGAATCCCGCCCTCTCCGTTTGCTGTTTCTCTTCAGGACTGCCCCTGAGGATTTCCTTTGGAAGCCGTTCTTTCCTGCTTGGCAGTTTCGTGAAATGCTGGTGATAATTGATTACGGTGTGGGGAATGTGCGGAGTGTGATTAATGCATTCCGATACATCGGCGCCCCGATAGAGGTTTCGTGCGAACCCGCCGACATCCGCCGGGCCCGCGGGCTGATTCTGCCCGGGGTCGGGGCCAGCGGATATGCAATGCAGAATGTCGCCCCGATTGCCGAGGTCATTAAAGAACAAGCTCTGGCGGGCAAGCCCCTCTTGGGCATCTGCGTGGGCTATCAAATCCTGTTTGAGGAAACCTATGAGATGGGTGTGCATCGGTGCCTGGGACTTATCCGCGGCAAGGTGGTGCCGATTCCGCAAAATCTGGGGCTGACAATTCCGCATATGGGATGGAATTATGTGGAGATTCCGGAGGGAATGACCCTGCTGGAGGATATGCGGCCGGGAAGGCATTTTGCATTCGCCCATTCGTTCTATGCAGAGATTTCCGACCCGGAAACCCTGATTGCCTCCACTCACTACGGAATCAAAATCCCCGCAGCCGTGCAGAAAAAAAACATCTTCGGCTGTCAGTTTCATCCGGAAAAGAGCGCGGCCGACGGGCTGCAGTTTTTGAAAAATTTCGTAAGGTTCTGTGAGAAGCAGACGGTATGCTGACCAAACGAATCATCCCCTGTCTGGATGTCAAAGACAACCGGGTTGTCAAAGGGGTGAACTTTGTCAATCTGCGGGATGCAGGCGACCCGGTGGAACTGGGGGCCCGCTACAGCGAGGAAGGGGCGGATGAGCTGGTCTTCCTCGATATTACGGCGACGATTCGCTCCCGCAAAACCATCGTGGAGATGGTGGAAAAGGTGGCCGAGCGGGTCTTTATCCCCTTCACGGTCGGGGGTGGGATATCAAGCGCCGATGAAATCGGGCTTTTGCTGCGAAGCGGTGCGGACAAATGCTCCATCAATACGGCGGCGGTGCGCAATCCGCACTTGATTTCGGAAGCGGCGTACCGGTTCGGCAGCCAGTGCGTCGTGCTGGCGATTGACGCCCGACGAACCCCCGGACGAACAAACCGCTGGCATGTGTGCATCAAGGCGGGGTCAGAGCCGACCGAGCTGGATGCGGTGGAATGGGCCGTGCGGGCTCAGGAGCTGGGGGCAGGGGAAATCCTGCTGACCAGCATGGACGCCGACAGCACACAGGCGGGGTATGATGTGGCCTTAACGAAAGCGATTGCAGAGGCGGTGGAGATTCCGGTCATTGCCTCCGGCGGGGCCGGCACGCTCGAGAGCATGGCCGAGGTGATTGAAGCAGGCCGAGCCGATGCCGTGCTGGCGGCATCAATTTTTCATTACGGAACCTATTCCATCCGGCAGGTTAAAGACTATCTGGCCCAACGGGGGATTCCCATCCGGCCGATTTGAAAGGAGGAGCGAAATGGAGTCTGCCGAATCTCTTTCGATACGAATTATCAAACCGGTCACCACGGCCATTAAAAAAACCAGATGCATCCTTTTCCCATTTGATTTGAAAAAGTGGGCCATGCACGGATTTTGTGCATGGCTGGCTGCACTGCCCGGAAACGTCGGGTTTGGATTCAACCGGTTTGGCGGACGATGTACAGAATCACAGACCTGGAGGACGCCGTTTGAAAGCATTCCAGGTTGGCTGATTCCCCTGATAATAACAGGCGGGGTGCTTCTTCTGGCGTTTCTGGTGTTTTTGTTCTGGGTCAAATCCCGAGGGGTTTTTCTGTTTCTTCACGGCATTGTTTCCAATCAGCCTGCGATTGCAGCCCCTTGGCGTATGTACGCCGGACAGGGAAACAGTTTATTTTTTTTCTCCTTGGCTCTGGCAGTGGGTGTAATGCTTTGCCTGCTGCCGCTGATTCTTTTCTTCATCGTTTCCACCGCTCTTTTGTTCAGAGGCGGTATGGAAAGCGCTGCCGGCGGAATGCTGTTAGCGGTCGGTCTGCCCCTTCTGATTTTGCTGGTTCTGCTTCAATCCATTGTATTCTGTTTTACGGCTGATTTTGCGGCACCGCTGATGATGCTGCGGCAGTGCAAAGCCATTCAGGCCTGGAGCGAACTGCTCCTTCTGCTCCGTGAATTTCCCGGAAAATTTTTTCTGTACTTCCTGTTTCAGGCTCTTCTGAATACGGCGATTGCCATTCTCACAATGCTGCTGCTCGGTCTGACCTGCTGTATTTGCTGTACGGCCGCTATCCCTTTTGTCGGGTCTTATCTGATGTCTGTTCTTCTGCTTCCGCTGTTAGTCTTTCGGCGTGCTTATGCCCTGGATTTTCTGGCCCAGTTCGGTCCGGCTTACAACCTCTGGTTCAAAAACACTGAACTGCCGCCGATTCAGCCGCCCCATACGGAACCATCAGGCGGAATCTGACAGCAGGCCCCCATGGCTTTGAAAAGGCGACATCAATATATTCTGCTTGCGGCTGGGATTTACTGGCCGCTGCTTTTCTGGCTGACGCACATTCCGATACCGGAAATTGCCCGCCGCAGCGGAATGTCCGACAAACTGATGCACTTTGCGGCGTACCTGGCCCTGGCTTTTCTGACCTGGCTGGCATTCAGTCCTTACGAAAAAGTTCGCTGGAATCGGCCTCTTGTGTGGATGGTTTTGCTGGGGCTGGCCGGCTATGCGGCCTTTGATGAATGGCTTCAGGGCCGTCCGTTCATCGGCCGTTCGGCGGATTGGCGGGATTTTGCGGCCAATCTTGCCGGGATCGGAGCCGGGCTTGGAATTCTGACATTTTTCAGTTTCTGGCCGGCCCTGCCGGCAGTCTCAGCTCTGTTTATTCTTTTCATCCAGAATCATTCGAATCTTCTTTTTCTGCAGCCAGAGATGCATCTCGAAATGTTTTTTCACTTTACGGCTTATTCGGCGTTTACTCTGATCTGGATGCACTTTCTGTCGCGAAAAAGACCTGTCCGAACCCTGCGCGGATTTCTGAAGGGCTTAGCCGTGCCGATGCTGCTGGTGTTTGGAATCTGGCTCGAGGGTCGGTTTGTACATAGAGAGCCCGACCGAATGTGTCTTTTTGCAGCGTTCTTTGCAATTGTCTCTTCGCTGGTCATCTCAACGGCGGTGCTGTCCAGGCGGCCGTGGGATGACAAATCAGAGGGCAGGCAGGTGTTTACTCCGGGCCGTAAAAATGATACGGACGCTCCGGCGGGTAATCGTGAATGACTTCTTCATAATCATCCAGCCAGCAGGCCTTCGGATTGGAACGGCAGATCAGAACCCGGCTGCTGTCGGCATCATTGGCAGCACGGTGGTATTTGAAATATGTGTATTCATCGGTCTTGGCGATGATTTCAAGCTTGCCGGTCGAATGAGACATCACAAAGCGCAGCCGTTTGGCCAGACCAGAGACCATTGACTTGGCCTGACGAAGAATGTCATAGGCCTCTTCAATCGGCACGGTATAGGCATGATTGCCCAGAGCAGGCCGGCACTGGAACAGATAATACGGCACAATCCCCGCAAAGGAGCACTTCTGCATCAGCAGAGCCAGGGTTTGGGGGTTGTCATTGACGCCCCGAATCAGCGGGCACTGGTTGCACAGAACGGCTCCGGCCTTCTGAAGCCGGTGGGCGGCCTCGAGGGCCTGCGTAGTTAATTCGCGCGGATGACAGAAGTGGGTCATAATGTAGATTTTCCTGTCCGGCAGAGAATATTTCTCAATCAGGGAGAGTAAATCATTGTCCTCAAGAATTCGCAAGGGATTGAAAACGGGGATGCGCGTTCCGATGCGGATAATCTGAACATGGGGAATCTGACGCAGCGGCGCAATAATCTGTTCCAGTTTGTGTGTGGTCAGGATAAACGGGTCGCCGCCGGTCAGCAGCACGTTGGTAATCTCGGTGTGCGCGCAGATATAGTCAAGCGCGGCCGGCAAATCGCGGAGAACCTCCTGCTTCTGGCGGGCAAAGAGCCGCTTGCGGAAACAGTAGCGGCAGATGCCGTCGCAGACCTCGCTGACCAGAAGCAGAACCGTTGTGTTGTATTTGTGTTCGACCCCCTGCATCACGGTATAGGTACTTTCATCAGAGGGGTCAGGACGGCCCCACGGCTCCAGTTCATCGGCGCTGGGCACAATCATTCGCCGAATCGGGTCAGCGGGGTCATTCCAGTCAATCAGGGAAAGATAGTAGTCATTGGCCCGGAAGGGAAATCGCTCGACGACCGGTTCCATGAGGGTTTTTTCTTTTTCTGACAAAAAAGAAATCTGCCGGATGTCTGTACAGTAGCGGACTTTCCCCGTCTTCATACAAACCCCCTCAGGAATCTGCAGTTATCGTTCTCTTTGTGATTTTACCAGAAAACGAAACAGGACTCCAGAAATTCAGCGCAAAAAAAAGAAATTTTCAGAAAAAATTCTGAATGAACCGTTACTCCATCTGCCCGCAGGTTTTTTGCAGTTCTATCCAAACCGATCCGTTCCAGAGCATCATCAGATTTTCCCCAATTGCGTCAAATACATAAATGCGGGCTGCCTGAGAATTGGATGGATTGACTGTCAGATTGACAGACGCAGTACCCTCTTTCATCTCGAAGTAACAGATTTCACCGGGTTGGGAACCATCCATCAGAACCGCGCTGATGGGGCCCGAAGATGTATCGAATGCCGCCATCGGAAGCGGAGGCAAGACACTGTCGCAAGGACCGCTGAAAACTGCATTCAACCCTTTGTTGGCCGACGCGGTGAATTCCCTTACCGATGCCCAATCCGTATTCGGATGAAAAGAATGGTCGACATTGTATACATGATTTCCGGATAAGCAGAGATTCTCGACCAATCCCTGCGAGCCGGCGGCCGCCCAGAGAAAAGCCCCGCTGCGGGCTGATGCACTGATGGTTCCATCGGCCTGATTGCTGAGAATGGAAATATGCCTGGTGTTTCGCTCCAGACGTACAAAAGAGCCGTCACCACCCCAGGCGAACCCGCTGTTGCCCTGAAGCAGAATATCTTCGCTGCCGCTTTGAATCCAAACTGCATCCGAAGGCAGAGAACTGATGATATTTCCGGTCAGGGATATCTGTTTGGCCCCGCTGATGCGAATGCCGCAGCCGGCGGGATTATCCAGACACTGCTGCACAATATTGTCGGCAACCTTGATTCGCCGGGCATCGGAAAGAAGTTCGAGGACGGAAGACAGCGCAGAAGAGGCATCCAAAGTCAGATTGCAGGCATGGAACGTGTTGCTGGATACGATGATGTCCGGGGCGTTAATCGACAGAACTCTGGCTCCGACGGCCCCGGCGCTGTTTTCAAAGGTATTGCCGATGATTTTGGACCCGCCGCTGTAGGCCGAGGCATAAATGACGGCTCCGGCCGCATGAGCAGGCTTGGCTGTCGGCTCACACACATAGGAAAAAGTGCAGTTCGTGATTTTGACATCTCCGGCCTTATTTAAATAAATCCCGTAAGGCACGGTTTCCGAGCAATCCGTGCTGATCCGTTCAAAATTGCAGCTGCTAATCCAAACCATATTATGATTCACATAAATGCCATAGACTGCCGGAAAAGAGGTTGATTGGGCACAGCGGGCAAAATGACAACTGCTGATCCAATCTCGCTTCAGACCGGACCATGTATCTAAATAAACAATTCCCCGGATTGGATAACTGTTTTCAAAATCGCAGTGATCGACCCAAATCCCATGAGCACTCGAATACAGCACCCACTCATGTTCGAAATTGGCGAACATGCAGTCGGTAATATGGACATCCCCTTTGGAGGCAATCCGGATGCCTGCACTGAAGGTCAAACCTGGAGCATTGGCGTAAGCACCGGAAAGACCTGCGCTGTTTCCATCAAACCATATGCCGCGAATTTGCCCGCAGGACCAGCCGGTAGGCGGGTCAGATGTATATGCATAATTCAAAAGAGTGCCCAAATAATTCAGTTTCAGAACGGTACCTGCACCATAGAATGACGATGTGCGCCAATCACTTTGGAAGCCAACCCCTTCCAGCGTCACAGGAGCCGGCCCGGTGATGTTGATTGCCCCGTCAATATTATACCACCCTGCCGTAAGTTCAATTTTGCCGCCGATGTATAAATTCCGAACAGCCCCGCCGATGTGTACATCCGCCGTCCTGTTTAAAAGAACCTGATAGGCTGCCATAATTTCTTCCTGGTCATTGACTCCGTCGCAGACAAAATCTGCGGAGGCCTTGTCCTCCGGCGAAGCATTCGATGCGGCTACTGTCACGGCAACCGGATAATGCCGAACAGACGGAACCTGAGACAGCCAGTATTGGGAAAGTGCGGAAAGATCCTGGATGTCCACAACCCCATCCTCGGTTAAATCACCCGATTGACCCGAATACGCCAAACCCATGGCGAGGAAAAATGATGCGGGAAGAAGCAGCAATTTCATAAAAAAATACCCCCTTTTCTTTTTCTCCTCTCAAGCTTTTTCGAATCAACCCATTTTAATCTTTTGTCAGACTTCACGTCAATACAATCCCTTATCACACCATTGTGTGTCTATATTATCTTGTTAAAAACAAAAAGAACCCGACAGAAAATCAGCAGAAACATCGGCAGGAAAAATCAGACTTTCCGGAGAAAGTCCTTTTTCCAGATGATGAAGAAGGTGATGAGAATGGTGAAAAGATAGAAAGGAAGGGCCGGTCGAAGACCGAGTCGAAACCCGAGAAGGCCGACGGCGGAAAACAGAGCTGTCAGGAGATAGCAAGCCAAGACGGATTGCGTTTTTGTAAAACCCCGGTCGACCAGCTGATCGTAGATATGCCCTCGGTCAGCGACAAAAAGGGGTTTTCGATTCAGAAGCCGCCGAAGAATAGCCACGGAAGTATCCAAAATCGGCAGACCGAAGATAAACAGAGATGCCAGAAAAGCCGCCGGGCCCTGCAGCAGAAACAAAATCATCTGACAGGCCAGCAGAAAGCCGATCAAAAGCGAACCGGCATCGCCCATAAAAATCGAAGCGGGCGGATAATTGAACATCAAAAACCCGGCACAGGCGGCGGCCAAAGACAAGGCCAGCGTCTGCTGAAAAGAACTGAAGGCCGAACGGCTCATCGCCGCCAGCAAAAAAAATCCGATACAAATCAGAAAGGTCACCCCTCCGCACAGACCGTCCAGCCCGTCCAGCAAATTGACGGAGTTGGAAGCTCCGAGAACAAAAAAAACCAGCAGACCAAACGAAACCGCCGCCGCAAAGGGGGCTGGCAGATGCGGAAAAACTTCCTTTAGATACGGATTCAGGAAAAAGACGGCCAAAGCCGCCGTCAAAATCTGTCCGGCGATTTTGCGGCCCGGAGACAGCGAAAGAATATCATCCGCCAGACCGACCAGACAAATCAAAACAGAGGCAGCCAGAAACCAGACAAGCCCGGCAAATTTTTCCGCCCCCGCAAGACGTAAAAGCATTCCGACGGCAAAGCCGACCCAGATGCCCAGCCCGCCCAGATAGGCAATCGGCCGGCCGTGCGTTTTGACGGTGTTGTCCGGCCGGTCCACAATATTCAATCGCAAAGCCAGCCGGCGGCTTAGCCAGGTCGCGGCCAAACCTGCAGCCAAACTCAAAACAAAAATCCACAGCCCATCCATACCGGTATGTCTTAAAAATTGTTTATCGAACCATATTTTTCGTGGCAGGATTCAGACTGCCGCCGGATTTAAGGAATTTCACAAAATAGTCCAGATGCTGAAAGACAAACGGCAGCGGATCCGTCAGCAGAAAATCATCGTGTCGGCAGTTTCGATAAGGCAGAAAAACCCGCCCGGCCTCCGAAAAACGCCCCTTCTTGAGCAGTTCCACAAATGCAAAAAAATCTCCCAAAATCCAGCGGCAGAAAAGGGACTGCGGTTTAAAATCCGCAAAGGACATTTCCTCTCCTTTGGCCAGACGATACCACAGCCAGGGGAAATCCACACCGGCGTACAGAGCCAGCGCCATCGCCCCCCAGGGGCGGGGATTCAGTTCGATCAGCCGCCAGGTTCCCGCTGCATCTTGGATAAAATCCAGATGAGCCAGGCCGTGCCATCCCAAACCGCCGAGAAGCTTTTGAGCATGTCCCACAAGAACAGGGTCCTCGAGCGTTTTTCTCATCGTTGAGGTCCCGAATCGATTCGGTTCCTTGCAGCGGAGGTATTCCTCCGCAAAAAAGGCCAGCGGTTTGCCGCGGTCATAGAGGGCGCAGACACCGGCCGCCCTTCCGGGCAGATACTCCTGCAAAAACGGCCAGCGGCCCTCTTCGAGTTCATAGGTGTCAATCAAATATCGAAACTGCTGCTTCAGCTCTTCCCAACTGTGAGTAACGGCTACCCCTTTTGCACTGTTGCCGATACGAGTTTTGAGAATCACCGGCCAGGTGAAATCTCGTACGGCCTTTTCCAGTTCGTGTTCCGACTGAACGGAGCACGTCTGCGGGACCGGAACGCCGAAGTTTGCAGCTTGCCGCATCAATTCCAGCTTGTCCTCCGCCACCTGATAGGTTTGCCATGCCGGCACAGCAGTCCGAATGTACCTGGGAAACCGGTCCCGGAAGCGGCTGACTAATCCGATGTCTTCATGGCATGGAAGAAGAACCTCCGCCTCTGACCGCTCGAGCGCTTTGAGGAGAGCATCGATGTAGCGTTCAGGTTCCAGAAAGAAATCCGGCAGCCGGATAAACGAACGGCTGTATCGGGAAAAACGGCACATGGCCAAAGAAGAGGCATCTCCTACATGAACGTTTATACCTTTTTGCCCCAGCGAAAAAAGAACCGCATAGGAGGAACGGCACCAGCCGTAGGTAATGAACGCCGGCGGCGGCTGAAGGGAAAAAGAAAGCGGCACAGGCGGAAACATCGGCTGCTGTTTGAGTTCCTCCGCCGCAGGTCTGTCAATCCAGACGGCGACCGATTCATTTTCTATGACGGCGGAATTCCAGCCGAGCTTTTCCACAAACAGTCTGCGGCTGGCGATATTGTTTATATCGATTTTGTTGCCGCGGATTCGGACAACCCCTCGTTTGAAGAATTCATCCATTAATGCCCGAGCCAAACGAACGGCATTGCCTCCGCCCCGATAGTCCGGATGCAGCGCAATCGGCATAAAGTATCCCACAGGCCCGGCGGGCGGCGCATTCTCAAACTGTTCAGGATGCCGGCGGTATTCGTCAAACCGCTCCCGCCGGAGCATCGTTCGAGCCAATCGGGCAAACAGAGAAGGATGAGCCGCCAAAGCCCAGAAAAGATACCAGCCGACCAAAAACCAGTGCCGTTTGAAAAACCGCTTCTGGAAACCCGGACGAAGTGTTCCGGCGGCATATCCGGCCACAAGCCCCGTTGCTGTATCATACATTACCACCGCCAGGCTGTCTTGTTCCTCCACATACTGAGCATACAAATGACGGGCAACATGCGGATTTAACACAGAAAACAGCGACACGGAAGGCGGGAAACAAAACCGATGAATCGTAACCACCTGGTCCACATCAGACAGCCGCATGGAGCGGAAGACCAGCCTGTGTTCTTCGGGAACAACGGACCGGACGGGCGCCACATAAACATTGCTGACAATGCCGTGGTTGACAATCTGAGTCGCCAGGCGAAATCCGGTTTTCCTGTACAGCCGATTCGCCGGTTTATTAAAATCCGCCACCAGCACTTTGACCCGTTCAATCCCCCGTGCCGCACATTCCTGAAAGCCGCGCTCAATCAGACGATTGCCGAGTTTTTGTCCGCGGCAGTCTGCGGCCACCCCGATCGAAAGCAGCTCGGCATCCGGAAGACGCAGACGGCCGATTCGCCGAGGATACAGCAGTGTTTCCAGAATCCGGCAAAGCACCAAAACAGAAAAAACCTTTCGAAGCAAAAGCCCGACAAATTTCAGCCCGCGTTTGCGAAGCACAGAATGATAAACTTTTCTCAAATTGGTCGTAAACGAAGCAAACCCGACGACCCTGCCGTCTGCTACAGCTACATAACTGAAACTCTCAGCGCTTTCCGCCAGTGTTTCATACAGCGCCGTGACAAACTCCTCCCCCAGTGAACTGATAAAGCCCTGATGAATTCCCTCAATGTGAAGGCGTGCCACATCCCGTGCATGCTCAGCCTTCATCGGTACAATCTGAATTGTCTGTTCGTTCGTCATAGAGAAGGAATCTGAAAAAAAATTATCGTCCGACGATAAACACAACGTTGGTCGTCGCCGAGCCGCCGATATTAAGCGTGGCGACCCGGCGGGCGCCGGGCACCTGATAGTCGCCGGCGGTTTCGGTGACCTGCTTATAAGCATCCAGCAGCTGGCGGGCACCGGTGGCCCCGACGGGATGGCCGCAGCCGATGAGCCCGCCGGACGGATTCATCGGCAGCCGTCCGCCCATCTCAATGACCCCCTCCTCAATCGCCTTCCATGACTGCCCCGGCTCCGTCAGCCCAAAGTGGTCAATCGCCATATACTCGGAAGTCGTAAAGCAATCGTGCGTCTCAATGGCATCCAAATCCCAGCAGTCCTTCAGTCCGGCCCGCCGGTAGGCATCGGTAATCGCCTTGCGGGTCCAGGGCAGAACATAGGGCTGCCCTTCGGATTCAGCGATTTTGGTCACAAACTCCATCGGCGCTGTCGTATGGCCCCAGCCCAGAATCCGCGGAATGGTCTGAAGCGGCTGCCCCAGACGGCGGGCATACTCGGCGGCAAAGCTTTCCGAAGCCAGGTAGATGCAGACAGCCCCGTCCGTCACCTGCGAACAGTCCGTCACCTTGATGCGTCCGACGATAGCGGTGTTATACTGTCCCGTTCGGCAGGCATGGTTATAATCCATAAACCAATCGCGGGTCTGGGCGTTCGGATTGAGCTTGGCGTTGGCATAATTAATCGCCGCAATCCGGGCCAGATGCCGATTGTCCAGACCGTAGCGGGCCTCATACACATCGCCGAGTTTGCCGAACAGTTTGGGAAAGGGAAACTCGATGCCGGCCGATTCCCGCTCGTACCAGGCCGCCGTCCCCAGATAGTCGCCCCCCTTGGCCGGCGAGACGGTCTTCATCTGCTCGACCCCGACGACGGCGATACAGTCATACAGGCCCGCCTGGATGTGAGCCATCGCCGACAGAGCCGCCAGAGCACTGGAGGCACAGGCCCCTTCAAACCGGCAGGTCGGCAGCCCCCGAAAGGACGGGTCAAAATCGACAAAAAAGGCCCCTAAATGCCCCTGCATACAGTACAATTCGGCGGCGAAGTTGCCGATAAAGGCCGCCTGAATGTCCCGCGGCTCTATGCGGGTCACGGCCAGTGAGCCCTCAAAGGCCTCCCGCATCATCGCGCTGATATGCTTGTTTTCCCGTGCCCAGTTGCGGGCAAAATCGGTCTGATAACCGCCTAAAATGTAAACGTTTTGTCGGCTCATGTGATCCAATCCTTAAGTAAGAATTACGAATGAAGAATGAAGAAATCAACCTTTCGCACGTTTTGAATTTTTCACAATCGCAGTCAAAATAGAAATGATTTCATGAGATTCCTTCAGCAGATTCCTATCTTGTCTTCTCAGAAACCAGCCCGGTTGATTGAAACAGTCGGAGCCAATAATTTGTTTCTCTCGCCTCTTTGAGTGCTATCTGACATTTCGCAATAAAATCTGCTCGGCTTTGGGCTGCCTGAGTCTCTTCCAGATTGGCTCCGATCGAAGTTCCGGCTCGAACGAGCTGTCCCGACAAAAGACCGTTCATTCGGTCCTGTTTCATCAAATACCGGCACAAACGCACAATCCGACAGGAAAAATCGAAGCTGCGGTCTCGAATATTCTCAGCATTTTTCGTAATTCTTCATTCTCCATTCTTCATTGTTGATTACTTGGCAGGAAAATACCGCCCTGCATTAAACGGATAACGTTCCCAAACAGTATCCTCCAGCAGCGAATCAGGCATCGGCAGACCTTTGGAAGCCAGCAGCTCGGCGGTTTTCTCTTTGCCGCCGAGCATATAAACCAGCAGACTCGGAGAGGCCCAGTTAAAACCGGTCATCATCACACGGTCGATGCCCTCGATGCCGTACTTTTGTTCCGTGACCTCCCCGACGAGCATATAAGAATAGGCAATATAGGTCGCCAGAATCTCCTGAACGAGCCCCGCTTCGGTCCCTTTGGCCTTCCGAATATGCTCAAAGGCATCCCGATAGCGTCCGATATGAATCAGCTGCTTGGCCTCTTCAACAAACCGGACGTGCGGCTGAAAAGACGGGATATAGGTCAGACTTTTCGGGTCGATATACTCGTATTGGCCGCTCTCGAGACGCTTGTAAAAACCGCCCTTATCCCGCGTCTTTCGGCCCAAATGCCCCTGCTCAATCATTTTCTCCAGATAGTCCGGAAGCACCAGTTTGGCATGCAGGGCATCGCGGGTATGGGTCTGGAGACTCTGGATAATGGCCTTATGAATATCCAGGCCGACCAGGTCAATCGTCGCCAGCGGGGCCATCACTCGGCCGGTGTAGGGACCGATCAGATAATCCATCATCTCCACCCCGTATTCGGCGGCCAGTTCCGTAATCCGGGCAAACAGCAGAAAGGCGATGCGGTTGCCGGCAAACCCGGCAGTCGGAAGGACGGGAATCACCGCACGCCGCAGCCGGCGATGCAGAAAGTCCGCCATAAACTTCACCAAAGCCGGGTCGGTTTTCGATTGGCCGCAGATTTCACAAGCGGACATTTTGCTCGGCGGGTTGTAAAAATGAGTCGAGAGAAAATGCTTTTGAAAATCCTCTGAACGGCCTTTCGGCAGGTCCTCGAGCACCAGACTGCTGGTGACGGAACTGACAATGGTGCCCGGGCGGCGCAGCGGCTCCAGCCGCTCATACATCGCCTGCTTGACGGACAAGTCCTCTGCCACACTCTCCAGAATCCAGTCCGCTTTGGAGACAGCTTCCGAAAGCATCGAATCATAGTCCCCGCAGATGATATTGTCTGCGATAACCTCCGAGCGGGCCTGAGCAATCGCCTTTTCGAGCCCTTTTTGGGAGCCTTCGCGCGTGCGGCTCAGAAAGTACACCCGCAAACCGTTTTGGGCCAGAAGTCCGCCCGTCAGCGACCCGACGGTACCGCTGGCTCCGAGCACTGCGACTGTCTGAATCGTTCGTTCCACGTTTGTTCCCTAAAAAAGTCTTGGCTGTTATTTCGACAAATCAAATATCTCAATAATGCCGCTGCCGCGGATATCCGACGTGGCGATATACCGGCCGTCCGGCGAAAAAACCACCCCGCTGATAATTTTGTGCGATACATCCATCTTCCGCCGCAGCTGCCACGTTTCGACATCAATCAAATAAAACGACGGGTCGCACGAGGCCGCTAAAATCTTGCGATCGGGGCTGAGCACGACCCGCTGAATCGTCCGCAGTTTGGTTTGCCCCGGATGAAGAGGAACCAGCGGAAGGGTCTTGATGAGACGGCCGTCGGCAGCGTCAATCCGGCTGACCGCTCCATCCCGCGAGCCCGCAAAAATCAGCGGCGGATTGTCCAGAAAACAGACGGAATAAAATTCCATCTCCTCCGGATAGATTTTTTCCCAAACCACTCGTTCGCCGGGGATTTCTATCAGGGCCAAATAGGCCTTGTTGTCTTTGGTGCCGGCCATGATCAGTTTGTCCTGGGCGTCGGATACACAAAGCCGCCGAATCAGAAAATCACGCCCGCCCTGAAGCTCTGCCAGATTCAGGAGGATTTCCTGCTGCAAATCGACTTTTTGGAAGCGATATTCGCTGCTCTGGTCATTGAGATATTGACAGGCCAGAATGATGGTCGAACAGGCGGAATCCGAAACCAAAAGCACTTCGGCGGGCTGTCCGGACAAAGGAATCCAGAGCGTTCGGCCCGGCGAGTTCTCCAGCACCAGACCTCGCTTATCTTTGACGGAAAGAATCCGTTCATCCGGCAGAAGAACAGATGGATAAAAAGCCGCCGACAATTCCCGGCGGGCCGCCGGAAGATTGGACCAGTCGAAAATGTGAAATCCGCGGCCCATTTCTGCGGCAATCAGACGGCTGTCCCGCGTCCACAGCTCCTCAATGCCCTGGTTGTTGGGAATCTTCAGGACAATCCGATCCTGCCGGCGATAATTCAGATACAGAATCAGAACTTGAACCAGCACAATAACGGCCAGCACATGAAAAATCTTGTTTTTCAGAAAAGCCATTCTCTAACTCCCTCTTTGAGCAAGCAGACGTTCGTACAAATGAAGATGCTCCTGCACAAGCAGGCGGGAGGAAAAACGTTCCCGCACCCAGCGGGTGCCTTCCTCACCCATCTTTCTCCGCAGCTGAGGGTCATCAATCAGCCGCATCAGACATCGGGCCAAATCCTGGGGGTCATCTCTTTGAAAAAGCAGACCCGTCATATTCTCACGAACGGAATCCACACATCCTGTAATGCGGGAAGCAGCAACCGGCACTCCCATCGCCGCTGCCTCGATGTTGCACATTCCGAACCCTTCACGCCGGGAGGGCATCACAAAAATGTCCATTGCTGCATAATACGCCGCGGGAAAAGGAATATGACCCGCCCAGTGAATCCGCGGGTGTTCGCGAATCAGCGACAAGGAGCGGACATCCAGTTTTTCACGGACTTCATCCATTCTGCCCACCATCAGCAGATGAAGCAGCGGATTGTTCCGGGCCAATCTTCCAAAGACATCCAGCAGCATTGGAATGCCTTTTTCAGGGGTGAGCCGTCCGACAAAACCGAGAACAACCGCCTCGGCCGGGATTTGAAAATGCTCTCGAATCCGCCGGGCTTCCTGCCGAACCGCTTCCGTCGGGACGTAAAGGCCGTCCACATCGATTCCGCATGCGCTGCCGTCCCGAAGGACCGATACCTTCCCCGCCGGACAAAGGCCTTCTTCTACAAGCTGCCGCCGGAGACTGGGGCTGACGGCCAGGACCTGATGTGCACACCGACAGGCCTGTTTTTCACAAAAAGAAAAAATCTGCCTTTTCCAGAAAGAGGCCGTATCACCCACCAGACCGTGAATGGTATAAAGGCGCACCGGCACGGACGCCGCTGCAGAAGCTTTCATTGACAGAAAACCGGCCTTGGGCGTATGGGCATGAACCAAATCAAAACGATTTGTCCGAAAGAGCTCTGTAAGTCTGCACAAAGTCTGCCAATCTCGAATCGGGGAAAGGAAACGCGAGAACGGCACACGCTCGGCCTGACAATCCAGCTGCGCAGTCAATTTTTCCAAAAACGGATTTTCCGACGTGATCAGTGTCAGCCGAGCCCCTGCGTTTTGAAGCGCTTTGAGCAGCTCAATATAGAAGAAAAGGGTATTCGGGATTGTGGAAACAAAAGCAATTTTTGTCTTTTCCAACATTTTAGCGAGGAAGGTTTATCTGGTTCAGACAAGCCAGGCGATGACGGACCATTTCCTCAATCCACTGTTTGCGGTCGAACATCTGCTCGACCCGTCGGCGTCCGGCCTGTCCCATCCGGCTGCGAAGGGAGGCATCCTGAACCAGTCTTGCCAGGGCTTCTTTCAAAGCGGGAACCTCCTTGGGCGGAACCAAAAACCCCGTCGTGCCGCTCTGAACGGACTCACGCGGGCCGATGACATCCGTGGAAACCACCGGCAGGGCCATGGCCTGGGCTTCGAGATTGACCTCCCCGAATCCTTCCCGATAGGTCGGCAAACAGAAAATGTCCATCGCTGCATAAAAGGGGACGGGGTCCTGCTGCCAACCGGTGCAGCGAATTGACGGATGAGAACGAATGAGTTCTTCAGCTTCCGGATGCAATCTGTCTTTTTCCTCCTGTTGGCCGACCAGAAGCAGATAAACAGAAGGGTTTTCGCGTTGGAGCTGCTCAAAAGCCGCCAGCAGTTCGTGAATCCCTTTATCTCCGGTTAACCGAGCAACCGTCCCAATGACGACAGCCTCCTCGGGTATTTGGTAGCGTTCTCGAATCTGCTTACGGTACGTTTTGACCGAATCCGGACAAAAACGCTCTAAATCAACGCCGCAGGCGCTGCCGTTTAGAATAACAGCGCACTTCTGACGGCGGGTAATCCGCTCCTGCTCCAGAAAACCAACCATTTCGTGAGAAATCGGGAGGACCTGATGACTGAGGGCACAGATTAATTTTTCAAAGGTTTTCAACAGAAGTCGGCAGGTGCCGGTCTGGCCCATATAATAAAGCCCCCAGAGCAGATAAAGTCGGCAAGGCACACCCGTCAGGAAGGATGCAATGGACCCGAGCAGTGAGGCCTTGGGAGTGCTGTATTGGACAATGGCAAACCGATGGGTTCGAAAAATCCTGACCAGCCGCCATAAGGCCCGAAGGTCCTTCCAGGGCGTAATCAATCGTGAAAACTCGGCCGGAAGATACCGAACGTTCGACGGCAATTCGGTTGGAAGGGTTTCGTCATAGGAGCAGATAACCGTGACATCAAAGCCGGCTTTCAGCAGGGCATCAATCTGCCCTTTGTAAAAAAAACGAATTGACTCCGAAACCGTGGTCAGAATGCAGAGAGCCGGCTTGGATGTCTGGTTCACGCTTGTTGTTCCTTTAGAATATCGTCTCGCGAAAACACGTTGGGGGTCTGATCAGCCCGAGGGCTAATGACACGAGCCGGCACGCCGGCCGCAAACACATTGTCCGGAATATCCCTGGTTACTACGGCGTTGGCCCCGACAATCACCCCGGAGCCGATGGAGACGCCGCTGACCACAACTGCGTGAGAGGCCAGCCAGGAGCCACGGCCGATTCGAACCGGGGCGGTTCGGGAGCCGCCGCCGCAGACAGAGTTGTTCCGGAAGCAGTGAGAGCTGGTTGTCAGGACCACATATGGGCTGAGTTTGACCTCGTCTTCGATGGTTAAGCCGCCGATGCCGTCAATCCAGCAGCCGGTCGCCAGATAAACATCCCGCCCGATGCGGATGCCGTGCGCATTCAGAAATGTCACACGGCGGGCTACAAGAAGCCCCCGGCCGCATCGGCCCAGAAACGGACGCAGCATCGCCCCGCGAAGACGGAGGGTAATGCGGATGTCCGGCAGCCAGTCCGTCAGGAGTTGCACCAGCCAAATCGGAAGTGAACGGCGAAACTGATAAAAAAGATGAAAAACAATTCTTTTAAACATAAGATTCCCCCACTAAAAACCAGGCAGTGAATAATTTTTAATGCGACATATTTCGTCCAGAAAATACTCCCGTTCCTGTTCACTCATCTGTCCAAACCGCCGTTTCATCAAAACCCGTCGCAGTCCTAAAGAAAACATTCCGGCTGTTATTCCCAACTTTACATACTGCGCCAGGGCAGCCGAAACCGCTTGGCTGTATTGCCCTTGTTTCCAATAATAATCCCGTAAAAAAGCAGCACTGACTCGCCGAGCGATATACTGCTTTCGGAGATTAAAATTCATATGAAATCGGTAATAGTAAAGCGGATCGGGAACATTTTCATAAATGCTTTCGCGATGGGCTCGCAAAAAAAGATTAAAATCAACAGCCATCGGAAGACGTTCATCGTAGCGAAACTTTTGGAACCAGGTTTTTTTGCCGAGAATGGTTCCGTGGGCAATGTGAAAAGTTTGGGTCGGATGAGCACAGATATTCGAATGTCCCTGAATCGCCCTGCGAAAGCCGAGAAGCTGGTCCTGTTCACCCAGAAAACACATTCCGGTGCCGACCACATCGATTTTCGGGTCGCTTTCAATCAGTTCCACCTGTTTTTGAATCCGATGCGGCGAGCACAAATCATCGGAATCCAGCCGGGCAATGTATTTGCCGCGGGCCAGCTCCGTAATCCGATTCAAACTGGCCGCCCGTCCCAGATTGCGGCCGTTGCTGTACACCCGTACGCGCGGGTCCTGCACCGAGCGGGCAATCTGAAGACTGTCATCCGTCGAACCGTCATCCACCAAAACCAATTCCCAGTCCGTAAAGGTCTGCGAAAAGACCGACCGAACCATATCCAGCAGCATCGGCCCCGTGTTGTAAAAAGCGCTGGAGACCGTCACCAACGGAGCATTCATTTCACCTCTCCTGTTTTCAATAGGCGCTCAAGCCCTTCCAGCACCCGAACCGTATGATTCTCGGGTGTAAACCGTTCTGTTACGGTTTGATAGCCGTGCTGGATGAGCCGCTCCCGAAGGGCGGAATCCTGATGAAGACGCTGGATCTGTTCCGCCAGCCGTTTTTCATCTCCAACAGGGAAAACAAGGCCGTTCACCTCATCCTGCACGGAATCCCGAATTCCTCCAACAGGAGTGACAGCCACCGGACACTTCAGCAGCATAGCTTCCAAAACGACATGTCCAAACCCCTCTTCATGGGTCGGAAGCACCATCATATCCGCCCGGGTAAGAATCGCCGGCACATCATTCCGCCAGCCGAGAAAGAAAACATCCTCGGTTACATTCAGCTCTTTCGCTAATTTCCGGAGATATTGTGCATAGGAATCATCATCCCCCACAACATCTCCGGCCAGCCACAAAACAGGATTGAGCCCTTGTTGTTTAAGGATCGCCGCAGCCCGAATGGCTGTGTCCTGTCCTTTTTTGGGAATCAGGGTAGCCGGTACAAGTACGGCCGGATGCCTGCCCAGTCCCGGCAGCGGCGCTTCCGGCGGCTGCATAGACTTCTGAACAGTCTCATCAAAATCAATCGTGTCATACACCACGTGCACCTTCTCCGGAGCAAAGCCGGCTGCCGTCAACTGTCTGGCTGTCTCTGTGGAAATCGCCATAACCAAAGACAGCCGTTTCTGCATCTGCCTGCCGACGGAATCCCGGTAATAAGACGCCGGCAGACAGCCGATAACCTCCATCACCATAGGAATTTTTCGAAGAGCCCTGCCGACATTTAAAAAGCGGAAGGCCACTTTTCCGTTCGTCCAAAGCAAGTCCGGCTGAATCCGGCGTATTGTCTGAATCAGTCGGCGGCGAAGACGAACATAATGCGGAACGGCACACAGAAACCGCCACAGCCGCTGCCAGGGCTTCCGCGGAGAACCGAGAAAAATAAACTTCGCTCCCGGCATCAGAATATGAACTTTCACCCCGTGCTTTGTCAGTTTTTGGATATAGGGCTGACTTTGTCCATACGGGTCGATCACTTCTACCTGATGATGCCGCGAGAGACGAATCATCGTATCCGCCGCCAGCTGAGGACCGCCCCCGTATCGATAAATAAAATCAAAAAAAACAATCTTCATTCTTTTTTTCCGGATGAATCCGTAAACCGCTCTTTAATCCGAACAGCCGGATTGCCGGCCGCTATGGAATTGGACTCAATTCGCCCTCGGGCCACAGAACCAATCGCCAAAAAACTGTCCTTTTCCATCGTCAGCCCCGGCAGCAAAATACAGTGAGACGCCACGCCGGCGTTTTCCTGAAGAACAATCGGACCATATAAAAAACAGGCGTTTTCTTTGGGAACATTGATGGTAAAATACACATTACGACGGTGAGGTTCCGAGAAACTGCGGTAATGATTGGTCAGCGACAGTACCCGCGTACCGGCCGCCAGACAGCTGTAGTCTCCGATATCCACCCCTCCATTTCCCAGGATATAGCAGCCAACTGATAAATGAACTTTTCGGCCGATTCGGACCTCTCCTTCACCGAGGTGAAAATCAGAATTGGGTACATATTTCTTCTCATAAGGCGAAGAAGAAAAAGGACCAGCGAAAATCAAACAATTGAAATCCACAATACATCCATCCTGAAGGGTAATATAGCGATGGCCCACAAACCGCACACCCGTCTTTATCACCACTCCTTTTCCGACATATTTCAGGCGGCACCGGTAATAGCACCAGCGGAGAAAAACCCCAAGCCGACCCGGCCACGAACGAAGAATTCCTTCAATTATTTCTTGGACTTCGAAAAGAACAGCTTTAAAAAAGCGCTTACATAAACAGAAGACGTCAGATACCATATAAACTTCCATCCGCGGGAATCAAAATATTCTTATCCGAAATCAGATAAACTAAAATGGCGGGAACAACATAAAGAGATATAGTAAACCACACCAACTGGTCCGCATCCGCAAGCAGCATCACAAAACTGAATATCATCCAAAAACCGGTCATAATCAAACGCAAGTCCCCCTGCCGGAAACTGTAAAGGCGTTTTCGAATCCTTCCCACAATATAACCCCAAACAGCAAAGGCCGGAAGAATCCCATAGACACCAAAGTTCAGCATCGCCTCACCTGCAAGTCCATACAATTGGGTAGAACGGCTCCCTCCCCCTCCAATCTTTGCATATTCGCCGTAGCTGCCGGGACCATAGAGCATTTCTGTGCCCGCAACAATTCTTCCCATATCGAGAGGTTTTGTACGCCAGATTTGTCGAGGAATCATAGAAGCAAGAGCAAGAGGATATGTCTTACCATATCTGTATCGATAAGACCAAGGTTTATTCAACAGAATATCCAGCTCTACTGCCTGTACATGAGCACGACTTAAATCTCCGACCAAATATCCGGAGATAGTTCTGCCCGTTTGTTCCTGAAGAGATTCCAAGGTTGTTTGTCCTCTAATCAACTCTCGTATGCCTGTAATCCCTGCACTCTTGTAAAAACCATAAAAATAGAAAAAGATAAGCAAAGGAATCAGAGAAATTAGAATCATTCTAATTGATATCCTATGCCAAAAATAATGAATCGCAGCACCTGCACATATCAAGCCATACATAATAGCAGCACGGCTGCCGCGAAGACCGGATGTGATGAAAAAAAGTACGAGTAGTCCAAAACCAAGGAAGAACCACCAGGAGCTTTTTCCCGCCCCCCTGATAATTCGAACAGCAGTCAACCCAATCAAAACAGACATAGGAAAGGCATCTCGCAAAACCATTACAGCTCCAAATCCAGCCAATCCCTCCGCACTCAGTTCCCCTTGCCTTTCCTGCAAAATCACTCCAGCTAAACCGCCTCCGCGAATAATATAAATACATAGCGCCAAAAATGACCCAACAATAAAAAGGGGAATATAAAAACTTGCTCGACCGGGATTCAGCGTCCAATAAGTCCACTGAACCTTACTGGGGCGGCGGAAGGCAATCTTTTCAAAAATCTTGTATAAAATCAATCCAAAAAAGTTGAAGACTGCCATAAGCCCCAGAAGCGGCCGCCAATCCGATACAACATAAGTTTCTACCCCCGGACGGTCATAAAAAATAATTAAGAGAGGTGCGGTAAGAAAGAAATTGATGCCTGCAGCTCCGACAACCCCTTTGGGATCATAAAGCGCATAATTTCCTTTTAACCATCGCAGCGCATCCGCCAAAACCACCGACCCGCAGAGCCAAAGAGGCACAAGCATCCAGTGAACAAGCTTCTCCGGCTGCTGAAGAACAAACAGCAAGAGAATACCTGCCGACAGCAGCGCAGAAAAAACATAATCCAGCGGTGTATATTTTCTCAGAACATTTACAGGACAATAAGACGGGGCAGCATTCCAGTTATCCTGCTCCGATATTGTGGAGGAGTAGCCTTGAAACTCCATAATTTCGTTGTCCTTAACCACTCTTTTCATCTATAATCAGGTCGAACACATTTTCACCATTTCTTGGCAATCATTGCCCTAACAAAATAAGACAAAACAGGTCATCATATCCGATATTAAGAGGCAGGAAACCCTGGTGATACCACCAGCCGTGCGGATAAGTAAACAATATCGGCCAGATTAGAAAAGTACCTAACTTGGGGTTGAAAAAGATTACAGCTAAAATTACGGCAATAAAGATGGCAAATAGTATTGTCATTTTTCCTCATTGAATACGATTGTTGCGAATCGCCTTCCCAACAAATACAATACAAGTTAACGCACCAAACAGATAACTGCCCATAAATGCATAAGCTCCGCCCATAATCCCGAAACGAGGGATAAGCAGGACCGAACAGACACCGCTGACAACAGCCGTGCCGATATAAATGGGCATCTGCACAACAAACTGACGTGTAGCATTCAGTCCCCAGTTGGAGACGCTGAAGACCGCCAGCACAGTACTGGCAGCCGCCAGCATCATCAGAACATCATTGTAGCGGGCATACTCCGCTTTTAACAGAAATGTCAGCAGGGGTTTCCCGAAGAAATAGACCCCCGCCACAAAGACCAGACCCACCGCCAGCATCAGAACAATCAGCTGCACAAACAGACGGACAAACAAACGGATGCTTTCTGTAAAATATCTCGACAGGCGCGGCAGGGCCGCATTCCCGAGAGCCGAATGAATCATCGTATAAACCACCAGCAGCATCGACAGAGCGGTAAAATACCCGACGGCCTCCCGACCGAGTGTTTTATCCATCACCAAACGAGGAATATTCTGTGATATATTCATGACAGCCGCTACCACTGCCAGAGGAGCGGCATATTTGAAAAGACTCCAAATCTGAGGCCACTGCCAGCAAGGCCGATATCCAACAAATCCTTCCGGATGATGCGCCGAAAGAACCCGTGCGGAGACCGGCATATCATAAAAACACAGCACACTCAGGCGGGCGAGAATAATCCCGCCGATTGCCAGCAGAAGATTGCGGGTCGGCCAAAACAGCAGCAGGAACAAAAGCAGGGCGAGAATACCTTCTGCAACCTGAGAACCAGTCGCCAGATTCAGCCGCTCATATTTTTGAAAATTGGACAGAAAATAGGCCCGGATTTCCGCTACGGCCTGACTGATTCCCATAAAGCTGATAACCAAAGCCGTCTGGCCGGGATAAAAAACAAATCCGATGACGGCTGAAATCACAACGGATGCCAGCGAGGCCAAAAGCCGTACCGCTATGTAATGGCCGGTTTGATAGGCATTTCGTACATCCGTAATATTGACCGTGCACAGCTTCAGACTGAAAAACGTGGCTACCGGAAGCGTAACGGCCTGACCGATTCCCCAAAGTCCTACCGTTTCGACCGGAGACGTCTTCGCCAATATGGTCAGAAGCAGATAGCCGCACAATGCATAAAAGGAGTTTCCTGCAAAAGCCCATAAAAAATTAATTTTCAGGGACGGACGATGCATAAACTCCGGTGCTAAGGTTTTTGAATTGCCGCATTGGCTGCCCGAATGGCTTGTTGATAGTCCGCCCGGCTCCCCTCCAGAAGTTTTTCGGAAGAGGGAATATCCTCATCCACCAGCTGAGGAATCCGATAAATCCAATACCCATGGGCCCGCTGTGCCGACTTGATCAGATGACCCGTCAATTCAGAACTTTTATAAGCCCGCAGCAAATACCCCGCCGCATAGAGCCCTCGAATATTATATTTCTGAAAATATGCGTCCAGATCATTCGGAATCCGGTCAGCACCCCAGGGAACGGTAAAATAACCGTATGTATCCGTCGTAAAAGAAATAACGGGATAGGAATCCTCACAAAGCCCCCTCATCAGCGCCTGCAGAACCCAATTTGTCTCCGTAAGGGCTGGATATACGCCAAAGAGCAGTTTCGGATTCACCGCGTGGATATTCTTCCTCAGCTCAGAGGCCTTCGCCTGAACCTCTGAACTTAGATAGGCAAAATAAGCTTCAAGCAAACCTCTTTGAGAAAGCCATTGCTTCCGTGCTTTCTTTTCAACGGGGGGAAGTGTCGAACCGGTGTATCCCTGCGTAAAAAGAAAAGAAGAAAAACAGGAATCACAAAAACAGGTGTCGTAGGAATACTGCTTGCGGTCCGCTTCCTCCTCCTCTGTCCGGTACTGCTCCATATCAATGAAAAATCCATCAAAAGCCAAAGAGGGCGATTCAACGGAAACCTTGGCAAGCCGATTTGCCATATCCGCAGTCAGATACTGTCTCCATAACTTCGAATCCAGCGGACAAGGGAAAATCCCCTCTGTCCCATCTGCAAAAACAACTTTGCGGCAAGCGTTATCCGCCGGCGGCTGCCATGGATAAAAAGCAAAGATGTGAAGACCGGACTGATTGCAAAGCCGAAACCATTCACGATAATAATTCAAGTGTTTGGGGGTTTCCGCAAAAGAGCAGCCGTAAACAATCACAGTATTCAGACCGAGAGTCTTGGCCAGATTTACATAACGGGGTATCTTTGAAAGATTTCCTTGGGTTGACGACATAAAACCCCCGCGGATACCCTCCTTGAGAATCCAATCCGTTGGCTCCTTTTCTTCCTCCAACAAAAGAGTTCCTGCACCGTTTCCGACGGAAGATGTCTGTTGGGAAGAACTGGTATTAGAAGCGGCTGCTGCAGAAGTGTCATTTTTCTTACCGGCACCGCCGGCCGAAGAGGAAGAACCAGAAGAAGATGAAGAAGAAGAAGAAGAAGAAGATGATGATGATGATGAGACGGAAGAACTCGAACCGCCTGAGCTGTGTAAATCATCATCATCGGCGGCGGATGCCGCAAGGGCATAAGCCGAACCCTCGAGAACCTGAGTGCCCTCCGGCGAACGGATATAAAAAACATCCGATTCACTTTCGCTCCGGCCCAAAAGGGGCTCAACCGTATCCGAAACATCTGCCGCAAAAACAGGAGTTTCGGGAGTGAATTCCTCTGCAGAATCCATTGAAAGCGGCAAGGCAGTCGGAGCTGCAGAAAAAGTCGGCCGTTCAGCCGCTACCGCCGGCTCAGACATCGCAGTTTCCGGATAAAACAAAACCACCCCGGCATAGCCTACAAAAATCGCTGCCGCCAAAATGGCAGCCATATCAATCATTTTATAAGTCTTCATATCGGCCTCGTTTCAAACATTGTGCCGCAAATGTTTCCACACTTTAAATGATACGTAATATTCCCCCCTCGCGGCACACTGGCCAAATCATAAATCCGTAGAAATACCGAGTCCGATAATATCTCTCGCGGCTTATCCGTCCTTCTTCTCACGCCTTGACGATTTTGCTGCGGCCGGATTTGACGGCGGCGGTAGCGTTGCGGGTATCCACTACCAGCTTGGCATGTTTGACAATCCAGGCGTAATCATAGCAGCTGTGGTTGGTGGAAATCAGCACGCAGTCGTAGGAACGAAGCATCGCCGCCGACAGCGGCCGGCTGGTCATCTTCAAATCATATTCCCGCATCTTGTGGGTTTTCGGCACATACGGGTCGTTATAGTCCACTTTCGCCCCCCGCTCCTGAAGCAGCTCAATCAGCTCCAGCGACGGCGATTCCCGCACATCATCGATATCCGGCTTGTAAGCCAGCCCGAGCACGAGGACTTTGGAGCCCTTCAAGCTCTTCTTCCGCTCATTGAGTGCCTCCATTACCTTGTGAACCACATAATGGGGCATACTCGTGTTAATCTCGCCGGCCAGCTCGATAAACCGCGTGGCCATTCCGTATTGCCGGGCCTTCCAGGTCAGATAGAACGGGTCAATCGGGATGCAGTGGCCGCCCAGCCCGGGCCCGGGATAAAACGGATGATAGCCGAAGGGTTTGGTGCTGGCCGCCCGTATGACCTCCCAGACGTCAATGCCCATCCGGTCGAAAACCATCTTCAGTTCGTTGACCATCGCAATATTGATGCACCGATAGACATTTTCGAGAATCTTGGTTGCCTCCGCCGCCTCCACCGAGGAAACCGGCACCATTTTCTGGATAGCCAGCGAGTACAATTGATGCGCCAGCTGCCGGCATTTGGGGGTCAAACCGCCGACTACTTTGGGAATCGTGCGAGTGGTATACTGTTTATTGCCCGGGTCCTCGCGTTCCGGCGAAAAGGCCAGATAAAAATCCTTGCCGGCTTTCAGACCCGTTGCCTCCAGAATCGGCTTCATCAGTTCCCGTGTGGTGCCCGGATAGGTCGTGCTTTCCAGAGAAATCAGATGGCCTTTTCGCAGATATTTGGCAATGGTGCGGCAGCTGCCTTCGACATACTGCATATCCGGTTCACGATTGGGCGTCAGCGGCGTCGGCACGCAAATCAGGACCGCATCGGCCTTGCGAATCTGGGACATATCGGATGTGGCAGTGAACTTTCCGCTTTTGACCATCTTGCGGACGACTTCATGGGGTACATTCTTGATGATGCTTCGGCCGGAATTGAGAATCTTGACTTTTTTTTCATCAATATCAAAACCGAGCACCTTCACGCCCGACAAAGCAAATTCCCGGGCCAGCGGCAGCCCCACATAGCCCAAGCCGAGAACTCCCACCACAACCTTTTTACTCGCAATCTTTTTCTCCAGACTGTCCATAGTCATCTTTCCTTATCATTTATTTTTCCAGACGCCACTGCGGGTCATACGGATTGCCGCAGCGGAGCCATTGGTTTGCCAACACAGAAAAATCGGACAGACCCACAAAACAGTCCCCATCCAAATCCGCCGTCAGAGAGCTTTCGCATTGAAAAATCGTAAAAGCTGCATCGCTTGTGTCCGTTATCAACGAATCAGCCGAATCACCGATGCGAATCAAACATGCCGTTGAATCCAAATGCGGCAGGGGCTGCCACAGATATTCACCCGTATTAAGAACACCGGGAGTAATCAGGTTCCAGGTGCTGCCGTTATCCGCTGAATAGACAATCCGGATGTACGCAGGCGAAGGCCCTTCGGTCTGCCAGCGTATCGGGGCCTCTGTGCCCGCCAAAAACATTTCTCCGCCGTTTGGAGAAAGAATGGTCAGAACAGTCGGCACGGGCACATCGGCATAAAAAAGGTCATCTCCGCTTCGCCAAATTATTCGACTGCCCCAGACCACCGGACGCAGTTGAAGACCCGATCGCGTATCCACCTCCAGAAAAGCCCCTGTCGCCAGATTGCACGCATAGATATCCGCGTTAGAGGTGCCGTTTCGATAATCCTCCCAGACCACCATAGAACCCTGAATAACCGGCAGAATCTGGTCGCCGGCCGCCTGGCAAACTGCAAATTCCGGTCCATCCGGAAGGCGGCGGGCATACACATCCACACCGGTTGTATTTTTGTTCCGCTCCTTCTGCCAGACAACAAGTCCGCCGCTGACAGACGGACGAAACTGCACGGCGGAATGCGTACAGACGGCCGTTTCCTGGCCGGACTGAAGATGTTTGGCGTAAATATCCCAGTTGCCTTCGTTCCGCAAGTCCACCCAGGCCACCCACATCCCGTCAATCACGGGGTATCCTTCAAAGGCCGGACCGTTGGAAATCACAAATTCCACGCCGGTCTCCAGATTGTATCCATATACATCCCAATTTCCGGCCCGATAGTCCTGCCAGACCACAATGGAACCGCTCACACGGGGATTCATCTGAGCAGCGCTGCTGGTGCAAATCGCAAACTCCTGACGAGTTCGCAAATCAAAACCATAAATGTCATAATTGCCGCTGCGCATATCCTGCCAGACGACGATAGGGCCGCTGACGGAGGGCGATGCCTGTTCCTGAGGAGCCGTGCAAATCACCAGTTCATTGGGCTCAGAAAAACTGTAGCCGTAAAGATTGGCATTCACACTGCCGTCTCTAAAATCCTGCCAGACCGCCGCAGCTCCGTCAAAAGCCGGATAATCCTGAATTCCCCCGGCTGTACACAAAGGAAATCTTGTCAAGTCCGCCGCTGCCGATCCTGCCAACATTCCAATCCCCATCACCGCCGTCCAAAACCGCTTCATCACGACCTCCTTTCTTGATTAAATCCTTCCTAAAAGCCCTTCGTGATCAGCCAAACAACATCTTTAACAAATCACCGGGGCATTACACACCCTGCTGGAGAAACCTTCAGCTGTAAAACGCAAGAATGGTCTGGACAACATACTCTTTCATCTCATCCGTCAGTTCCGGATAAATCGGCAAAGCCAGAACCTCTTTGGCGGCCTTTTCGGCCTCCGGGCAGTCCCCTTCTTTGCCGCCCAGATAGGCAAAGCATTCCTGCAGATGCAGCGGAACCGGATAATAAATCTCGCAGCCGATCTGCTTTTCCTTCAGATAAGCAACCAGCTCATCCCGCCGCGGCACGCGGATGACATACTGATTGAAAATGGAAACACAATCCTTTGAAATGACCGGCGTGCGGACGGGGCTCCCTTCAAATCGCCTGGTGTAATAAGCCGCATTCATCCGCCGGGCCTGCGACCACTGGTCCAGATACGGCAGCTTGACCAGCAGGGCCGCCGCCTGAATCGGGTCCAGCCGAAAATTGCCGCCGATGTATTTGTGGTAATATTTGGGCTGGCTGCCGTGATTGCGCAGAATCATCAGCCGCTGATACAGGGCCTGGTCATTGGTGACAACCATTCCGCCGTCGCCGATGCCGCCCAGATTCTTGCTCGGGAAGAAGGAAAAACAGCCGCAGGTACCGAGACTGCCCGCCCGCCGTCCCTTATAGGTTGCGGAAATTGCCTGAGCGGCATCTTCAATCACCGCCAGCGAAGCCCGGCCGGCAATCCGCAGAATCGGGTCCATATCCGCCATCTGTCCAAACAGATGCACCGGCATAACGGCCTTGGTGCGGGAGGTAATCGCCCGCTCAATCAGGGCCGGGTTGATGTTGAAGGTAACCGGGTCGATATCAACAAAAACGGGTCTGGCGCCGACCCGGGCGATGCAGCCGGCCGTTGCAAAAAAGGTAAAGGGAGTGGTGATGACCTCATCCCCCGGACCGATTTCCAGACTCATCAGACTGTTTAAGATGGCATCCGTGCCGCTGGAAACCCCCACGGCATAGCGGCAGCCGCACAGCTGCGCAATTTCTTTTTCGAGCTGCTCGACCTTCGGTCCGCCGATGCAGACCTGCGAATCGAGCACTTCGTTAATCTGAGCCAGCACCTGCCGGCGAATCATTTGGTACTGGGCTTTTAAATCCAGCAAAGGAACCTGCATGTTCACCTCAATTTCTTCATTTTACAGTTTGAAATCCCGATACGGCCTTCGCCCGACGGACAGTTCCGGCGGCAGCGGCGAATTCTCATCCAAATCCAGACACCGCAGCCGGCCGGGTTCCACTTCCCGATACCGATAGCCGCTTTCCGGACAGACCAGAATACCCTCCGCATTGGGCTTTCGCAAGAGATGACCGTGGCGGCTCATCCACCCTTTCAGGCGGGCGGGAACACCTGCCACGAAGCCGTAATCGGGAACATCTTTCGTGACGACTGCACCGGCCGCAATAAAAGCGTATCGTCCGAGCGTGACGCCGCAGACAATGGTTGCATTGGCGCCGACGGTTGCCCCGCGGCGAATCAGCGTCTTCTCATACAGTCCGTGCCGAAGCACCTGAGAACGCGGATTGGAAACATTGGTCAGCACGCAGCTGGGACCCAAAAAGACGTCGTCCTCCAGCGTCACTCCTTCGTACACGGAGACATTGTTCTGAATTTTGACGCGATTGCCGATGACGGCGCCGGAGGCCACAAAGACATTCTGGCCGAGGATACATTCTGACCCGATCACAGCCCCTCGGCAGATATGGCAAAAATGCCAGATTTTTGTGCCTGCTCCGATAGTGCAGGGCTCATCCACCACGGCCGTCGGATGCACAAAATAAGGTTTTGCCGGTTCGTTCATAGATTGAATCAATCGGCCTTCAGCCGGATCAGCATCGGGTGATAATCGCCTTTGCAGCCGGTGGGCTGACTGTGGCGAATGGTATAAACCATCTCCAGCGAGGGCATCACCTCCTGCCAGCCGAATCCTTCGCCGGCCAGGATTTTTCGGTAGCTTTCCGTATGCAGGTCGGTAAAGCCGCCGGAGAACTCCACTTCTCCGCCGTCCACACGAATGGACCGAAAGGTCGCCGCTTTGCCCGGCACCCATTCAAAAGGCAGGTCGTTTCGATTCACGGACAAAAACCACCGTACCCGGGCCCGCTCCAGCTCCAGATAGCCGGCAGCCCGCTGCGGCTCATACAAATGCACCGTATTGGTCTTGACCGTCCCGAAAATCCAGGCGAGCATGTCAAAAAAATGAATGCCGATGTTGGCGGCGATGCCGCCGGACTTGCTTTCATCGCCTTTCCAGGAGACCAGATACCATTGCCCGCGGGCGGTAATGTAGGTCACCTCCACATCATAGATTTTGCCGGGCGGGCCCTGTTCGACCTGTTCTTTGAGCCGGCGGATGGCCGGATGAAGCCGCAGCTGCATAATGGTATGAATGCGGCGGCCTGACTCTTTTTCCAGTTCCCCCAGGGCAACAGCGTTCCACGGATTAATCACCAGCGGCTTTTCGCAAATCGCATCCGCCCCAATCCGCAGGGCAAACCGCACATGGGCGTCGTGCAGATAATTCGGTGAGCAGATGGAAACATAGTGGACCCCTTCCCCTTTGCGGCGCAGTTTTTCCAGATGGCGGTCAAACCGTTCGAACTCCGTAAAGAAACGGGCATCGGGGAAGTAGGAATCGAGCACCCCTGCTGAATCGCTGCGGTCCAGAGCCGCCACCAGCGTGTTGCCGGTATCCCGAATGGCCTGCAAATGCCGCGGTGCGATATATCCGCAGGCGCCGATCAGAGCAAAAGATTTGGCTGTCATCGGTTGGTTATCCTCGTGCAAACTGCAATTGATTCCGGTGGGTTCGATACCAGTCAATCGCCGCCTTCAGACCGGTCCGGAGGTCTGTGCGGGCGCGAAAGCCGAATTCCTTTTCCGCCCGACTTGTATCCAGACAGCGGCGGGGCTGACCGTCGGGCTGAGAGAAATCCCATCGGATTTCTCCGTCAAACCCCGTCAGCTCAGCTATCGTTTCCGCCAGGGCCCGAATGGTGATTTCCCGGCCCGTGCCCAGATTGACGGGGTCGGGCTTGTCATAGAACTCTGTCGCCAGCAGGATGCCCTCGGCGGCATCGGCCGCATAGAGAAACTCCCGCGAGACCTGTCCGGTTCCCCAGCACTCAATCCAATCCCGGCCTTCCTCGACGGCATCCACACACTTTTTAATCAGGGCCGGAATCACATGGCTGGTTTGCGGGTCAAAATTATCGCCGGGGCCGTAGAGATTCACCGGCAGCAGATAAATCGAATGAAAGCCGTATTCCTGCCGATAGGCCTGCGACTGGACCAGAAGCATCTTTTTGGCCAGACCGTAGGGGGCGTTGGTCTCCTCCGGATAGCCGTTCCACAAATCATCTTCCTTAAACGGCACAGGCGTAAACTTCGGATAAGCGCAAATCGTGCCGACAGCGACGAACTTTTCGACCCCGTGCAGCCGGGCCTGCTCCATCAGCTGGACACCCATCATCAGATTTTCATAAAAGAAACGCCCCGGGTGCCTGCGGTTGGCGCCGATGCCGCCGACCACCGCCGCCAGATGAATCACCACATCCGGCTTCATCTGCTCAAGCATCCGCACCACATCGTCCATCCGCACCAGATTGTACTGGGCGCTTCGGGGCACCAGAATCTGCCGGCAGCCCCGCTGCTGAAGGCCCTGCACGACATAGCGGCCCAGAAAGCCCGCTCCGCCGGTGACAACTACCCGCTTGGTTTCAAAGAATCCGCTCATCGCCGATTGTTTTTGTGGTCTTTGAGCATCTTTTCTTCTTCCGCCAGTTTTAAGTCCGCCTCCGTCATCATTCGAGCCAGCTGTTTGAAGGTCACTTTCGGCTTCCAGCCGAGTTGGGCACGGGCCTTGGAGGCGTCGCCCTGCAGGACATCCACCTCCGTCGGGCGGAAATACCGCGGATCAATTTCAACATACTGATGCCAGTCCAAATCGAGATAGCCGAAGACTTCATCCAGAAATTCGCGAACGGAGTGCGATTCCCCCGTCGCCACCACGTAATCGTCCGGCTGGTCCTGCTGAAGCATTCGCCACATCGCCTCGACATAATCGCCGGCAAATCCCCAGTCTCGTCTGGCATCCAGATTCCCCAGATACAGTTTGTCCTGCAGGCCCATTTTGATTCGTCCGGCCGCCCGCGTGATTTTGCGGGTCACAAACGTTTCACCCCGACGCGGAGATTCATGGTTAAACAGAATCCCGTTGCAGGTAAAAAGCCCATAGGCCTCCCGATAATTGACCGTCTGCCAGAAAGCATACACCTTGGCACAGGCATAGGGACTTCGGGGATAAAACGGCGTCTTTTCCGTCTGGGGGATCTCCGCAACCTTGCCGTACATTTCGCTGCTGGAGGCCTGATAAAACCGCGGCGGCTTCTTCATCATCCGCAGCGCCTCCAAAAGCCGAAGAGTCCCCAGCGCATCGACATTAACCGTGTAAATCGGCTGGTCAAAACTGACCCGAACATGACTTTGGGCCCCCAGATTGTACACCTCATCGGGCTGAATCTCGTTGAGGATGGTAGACAGATTGCCCCCATCGGTCAGGTCGCCGTAAATCAGTTTCAGCGGCGGCTGATGGTGCGGGTCCTGGTACAAATGGTCGATGCGTTCCGTGCTGAAGGAGGAACTGCGCCGCACAATACCGTACACCTCATAGCCCTTTTCCAGCAGCAGTTCCGTCAGATAAGACCCATCCTGTCCGGTAATTCCGGTAATGAGCGCTTTTTTCTTTCTCATACGGCCTCCCTGCGCATCCACTGAACAAAACGGGCTAATCCCTCTTTAAGAGACGTTTTGGGACAATATCCGAGGTCCTCCGCAGCTTTCCGAATATCCGCACAGGTGCGAATCACATCGCCCGGCTGAGGCGGCAGAAAGCGACGCTCAGCCCGTTTGTTCAGTGCCTCCTCCAGAGCGGAAACCAAATCATCCAGCCGAACCGGGCAGGAATCCCCAAGATTGTAAACGGCAAAGCCGCGGCAGGCCTTCAGGGCCGAAACCGTCCCGTCAATAATATCATCAATATACGTAAAATCCCTCTCGGCGGAACCATCTCCATAAATCGGAACCGGCCTGCCGGCCTCAATCAGCCGGGCAAACTTATGAATCGCCAGGTCCGGGCGCTGTCGAGGGCCGTACACGGTGAAGAACCGAAGACAGAAGATATGCATTCCGTATAAATGATGATACGTCCGACACAGCATTTCCCCCGCCTTTTTGGTGGCGGCATAAGGAGAAACCGGTTCATTAACCGGGTCATCTTCGGAAAAAGGAATCCGGCTGCTGTTGCCGTACACACTCGAACTGGATGCGAACAGCACCATGCGAATCTTGTTTTTCCGGGCCGTCTCGAGTACGGCCGCCGTGCCCCGCACATTCACATCGGCATAGCCCAGGGGGTCTTCGATGGAGGGCCGCACGCCTGCCTTGGCCGCCAGATGAACTACGGCATCCGAACCGTCCGCCGCTGCTTCCAGAAAGGCCGCATCTCGAATATCGCCTTCTTTCAGCTCAAACCGTTTCGATTTCAAAAGGTCAGCCAGATTTCTTCGTTTGACCGCCGGTTCATAAAACGGATCAAAGTTATCCACGCCAACTACGGAATACCCTTCCGCAATCAGCCGCTGACACAAATGCGACCCGATAAATCCGGCCGCCCCTGTTACGAGAACCCTCATCTTCCCTCCGGCATCTGCCGCACGACTGAACGGCCGATGCTGTAATATTCAATTCCCTGTTTCTGAACAAACGAAGGGCTGTAAAGATTGCGCCCGTCGAAAATCACCGGTTTTTTCAGCCGACGGGCGATCTGGTCAAAATCCGGCGTTCGAAACTCCTGCCAGTCCGTGAAAATCACCAGTCCATCCGCTCCATCCAGTACTTCGTAGGCATTCCCCAGACGCTGAATTCGACCGTCCAGATCCGGACAAACCGCCTCCGGGTCGTACGCGGCAATCTGCATGCCCGCTTCCAAAAACCGCTGAATGCAGAAAACCGCCGGGGATTCCCGCGTATCATCCGTACGCGCCTTGAACGACAATCCCCAGACCCCCAGTCGAACATCCCTCCGCCCCTGATAATACCGGAGCACTTTGTCGGCAAACCGCTGCTGCTGACGGAGATTAACCTGCTGAACGGCCTCGGCAATCGTCATCGGCACCCCTTTTTGGCGGCCCATATAAATCAGTGCCCGAACATCTTTGGGAAAACAGCTGCCGCCGAATCCAACTCCCGGAAACAGAAAGGCCGGACCGATTCGGCTGTCGCTGCCGATGCCCGCCCGCACCTGCTCAATATCGGCTCCATATTCTTCACACAAGGCGCTCAGTTCATTCATAAAGGAGATTCGAGAGGCCAGCATTACATTCGCGGCATACTTGGTCATCTCCGCGCTGGCCGGGTCCATAAAGAAAATCCGGCTGCTTTTGCGCATAAAGGGGGCATACAAATGCTTCATCCATTCCATCACAGCCGGGTTGGTTGTGCCGATAATGACACGGTCGGGTTTGAGAAAATCTTCGACCGCCGAACCTTCCTTGAGGAACTCTGGGTTGCTCACATAATCAAAAGGCACCTGCGTTTTGGAGGCAATCAGTTCACTGACAACCTTATGGGTGCCGACCGGCACGGTGCTCTTGACCACAATAATCCGATATTCCTTCATCCACTTGGCAATCTCTTCGGCCACAGCGAGCACCGCGGAAATATCCGCCGAGCCGTCCGGCGCACTGGGAGTGCCGACGCCGAGGATAAGAATGAGGGATTGCTCAACCCCTTCCTTTAAGTCTGTCGTAAAGGTCAGTCGGCCGCCCTTTTCATTTCGTCGAACAATCTCTTCCAACCCAGGTTCATAAATCGGAATAATTCCTTTCTTGAGATTATCTATCTTCTTTTTGTCTTTGTCGATACAAATGACATGGTTTCCGCCGTCCGCCAGACAAGCCGCCGCCACAAGACCTACATACCCTACGCCGACAACAGAAACCTTCATAACCCTAAGTCCTTTTTATAAAGATAATTAAGAATTATTTTCGCCTGGAAAGCCCCTTGAATCTACACTCCGTCCCTGTCGGCTGCAAACCAAAAGCCGATAGGACTTAAAACATTCTAAATAAAGTGCTTACGTAACGGCAAATCCGTTTTCCCGCTTATGTCTTCAGCCGAGAAAAAACGGATTTCTTCGCAATCGAAAGACAATATAAATATCGGTCTATCCTGAACATCGAGTTAAAAACGTCCTAAAAATCCGTATGTTTTTTCTATTCCTCCCGGAAAGTACAATAGGTCCGGTCGTTTTCCCAGACTGTAATCTGAAACAATCTATTTTCCCCAAATTTCCCCTTTAAACACTTCCAGGCATAAGAAGCAATATTTTCGACCGTCGGATTTATACGAGAAAAATGAGGCACATCTGCATTCAGATTTTTATGGTCCACAATGGATAGAAAATGCTCTTGAATGACTTTTTCAAAACCGGCAATCCAGCCGTGCGGTTCCGGCTCCTCAGAAACCTGCACCGTCACCTCCAGAATATAGTTGTGTCCGTGTCCGGCCGGATTGGCACACTTGCCGAAGCGATGAAAGTTTTCTTCAGGACTGAACGCATCGTTCCATAAACGATGCATCGCCGCAAATTCAAATCGTTCACTGTACGTCCGCATCGGGCTTTTCTCCCTCCGGATGGAAATGGTACGAAATGGATTCAGCGCAAGCTCCAGTCGAGATATCTGAGCTGTTTCAAAAAAGGGCTGCAGACGCTCGGCGCTGTCCCAGAGCCAGCTGAACAAATCTCGCAGACTTACCCCCTGTCCCTGCTGAAAACGGCTCCGGATATTCCGCTCAAAAATCGGCACCGCCGCCCGGCGCACGGCGCTGTCAATCTCCGATACATTGACCACAAAGCCGGTCCGGTCATCCACAGGACCTTTCAGGGCGGCCGTTAAACACAGATAGACAGCCAAACCGTCACCGCAGGGCCTGGACGCATAGGAATTAAACCCTGCTTCGGAGGCCGGTCCAAACGGATTGACAGAAAATCGCACTTGCCGACAGAGTGTATGCATAGGGTCAGGTTCGGTTGGTATGCATCAACGTAAGCACTTCCGCACGACTGCGCGGGTCGCGTTTGAAGATGCCGCGAAGGGAGCTGGTTACCATGACCGCGCCGGGCTTCTGGATGCCGCGGATGGTCATGCAGCTGTGGCTGGCCTCCAGGACTACCGCCACGCCGATGGGTTCAAGATTTTTCATCAGGAAATCCGCAATCTGGTCCGTCAGACGCTCCTGGACCTGAAGCCGCCGTGCGAAGGTATCCACAATCCGTGCCAGCTTGCTGACGCCTAACACCCGACCGGCAGGCAGATAGGCCACATGGGCCTTGCCGATAAACGGCATCAGATGGTGTTCACAGATGCTGTAAAAAGGAATCTCCCGCAGCAGAACAATTTCATCGTACTGTTCGTGAAAGATGCTTTTCAGATGATCCGCGGCATTCTGCCGCATCCCCGCCAGCAGTTCCGCATACATCCGGGCGACCCGCTGCGGCGTGGCCTTCAGCCCTTCCCGCTCCGGGTCCTCTCCCACCGCCAGAAGAATCTCCCGCACAGCCTTTTCAATCCGTTCCGTATCCACGTCCAGGTTCGGAATCCTCTCAGAAGCTTCGCCCATATGCGCCCTGCACCTCCACCGTCAGCTGAGTTTGAACGGGGGCATCCGCCTGCGTCTGAGCAATCGGCATTTGCCGCTGCTGAACGGCACAGCCGCATTGACAACCTGCTGCCAGGAAAAGCATACCCGCCGCACACAACAACAGAATTGCTTTCATAGCCGCCTCTTTCAGAAAACCGAATTCATTGCAAACGTCGTCAGCAGCCGCACACCGAATCCGATGGAGCCGGGTGCATCTTTTTCACCGGCTCCCCAGACGCCCACGCCGGCAATATCCAGATGCGCCCAGCGGGCCTTGCCGACGAATTGGCTCAAAAACGCTGCCGCCGTGCAGGCGCCGGCCCACTTGCCGCCGACATTTTTCAAATCCGCAATCTGGCTCTTCATCGCTTCGACGTATTCATCGTCGCACGGAAGCCGCCAGACACGCTCGCCGGTCTTCCTGGAGGCCTTCTCAATCGCCTCCAGCAGGCCGGGGTCATTGCCCATCAGGCCGGCGCGTTTGGTTCCGAGGGCCACTACGCAGGCACCGGTCAGCGTCGCCGTGTCCACAATCGGATTGCAGCCCAGCTTCACCGCATACGCAATGGCATCGCACAAGAGCATCCGCCCTTCCGCATCGGTATTCTGAATCTCGACGGTCTTGCCGCTGTAGGTGGTGACGATGTCGCCGGGCCGGTAGCTGGTTCCGCTGGGCAGATTTTCAGCAGCCGGAATGATGCCGTAAATGACGCGCCGCGGTTTGAGAGCAGCCACAGCGGCCATCGCCGCCAGCACAGCCGCCCCGCCGGACTTGTCAAACTTCATATCGTGCAGCCCCTCGCTGGGTTTTAAGCTGACCCCGCCGCTGTCAAAGGTAATCGCCTTGCCGATAAGGGCCAGCGGGGCGGCCTTGGAAGACGCTGCCGACGGGCTGTACCGCAGGACAATCAGCCGCGGCGGATTGGCCGAGCCCTTTCCAACCGCCAGAATGCCGCCCATCTTTTCGGCGGCCAGTTTCTTTTCATCCAGCACAGTGCATCGCAGCCCGGCGGTTCTGCGAGCCAATTTTTGCGCCTCGGCTGCCAAAGCCGCCGGCGTCATTACATTCGCCGGACGATTCGCAATAGTGCGGGCAAAGTTCTGGGCCTTTCCTAATATGCCGCCGATTCGAATGCCCTGCTGCAGCGGACGAAGACGCCGCTCATCCGGTTCGGCCAGGACCGCCTGCAGAGAAGAAACCGGCGGCTCCGAAGGTTCCGGACTGCGGTATTCGATATAGCGATAGGCACCGAAATAAATCCCTTCGGCAAACGCTTGAGCCAGTTCCTGCGGCGTATGGTTTGCCCAATCGCCCCAGTCCACCGCCGCCGCCAGCGAAGAGACCCTCAAATCGACCGCCGCCGAAGCTGCTGCTGACGCCGCCTTTCGAAGCGTATCCGCATCGGCCTTTTTCTTCTCTCCCAGCCCGACCAGAAGCACACGCTCGGCGCCGAGCTGTCCCCGAGTATATAAAAGGGCCGTCATCTGCGGCTTGCCTTTGAAATCCTTCAGCTCCAGCAGCCGGCTGATTTGTCCCTTGAGCCGCCGATCAACCCGCTGGACCCATCCGCCCAGCGGTTCTTTTTCGAAAACCCCCACCGCCAATACATCCGTGCGAATCTGAAGCGGATCCGCTTTTCGGCATATCACCGCCGTGTCTATGGCCTTTTTCATCGCTGCTTTTTTCTCCACCATTCCTGTTCTGCTTATCGGGATGCAGCCTTGGCGGTCTGCTGCTTGCTCTGCATCCGATACCGCAGCATGCTGTCGATAAACTCGTCAATCTCACCGTCCAGAACGGCCTGCACATTGCCGGTCTGGCAATCCGTCCGATGGTCTTTGACCAGCTGATAGGGCTGGAGGACATAGCTGCGAATCTGATTGCCCCAGGCGATTTGGCCCTTGCTGCTGTACAGTTTGGCCAGTTCCGCATCGCGCTTCTGCTGTTCGAGCATATACAGCCGGCTCTTGAGCATGCGCATCGCTTCGGCACGGTTTTTGTGCTGGCTTCGGTCGTTTTGGCACTGCACAACAATGCCGGTCGGCAGGTGTGTAATCCGGACGGCGGAACTGGTCTTGTTGACGTGCTGGCCGCCGGCTCCGCCCGCCCGATAAGTATCCACGCGAATGTCCTCATCGCGGATTTCGATTTCAAAATCCTCATCCTGCTCCGGAATGACATCCACGGCGGCAAAACTCGTATGCCGCCGGCTGTTGGCGTCAAACGGGCTGATGCGCACCAGGCGGTGAACGCCCGTCTCGCAGGACAGTTTTCCGAAGGCAAACGGCCCGCTCACCAGCAGCGTAATGGAACGAATGCCCGCTTCTTCACCCGGCGTGATATCCATCTCCTTATAGGTGTATCCGGCCCGTTCAAAATACCGTGTGTACATTCGCAGCAGCATACTGGCCCAGTCGCAGCTTTCCGTGCCGCCGGCACCGGCGTGAATGCTGAAAAAGCAGTTCTTGGCGTCATCCGGACCATTCAGCATCCCCGCAATCTCGATTTTGTCGCATTGACGGGACAAGCGAGCCAGGTCCTGTTCAATCGAAGCCAGGGTTTGTGCATCGTTTTCCGCACAGGCCAGCTCAAAGAGTTCCTGCAGGTCGGTTAAGGTCTGCTGGGCCTCCTGAACGGGTTCGACAACCGACTTGACGGCGCTTAATTCGGAGACAACCTGTCGTGCGGTTTCCGGATTGTCCCAAAATCCTACCTGAGACATCCGGCTTTCCAGTTCTTTGCGAAGGGTCATTTTGTTGGGAATGTCAAAGACAGTCCCGAATCTGCTGAATTCGGGCCTCCAGGGCCTCCAACGCCGACTTAATTTCTGCTTTTTCCATAAAACCCTTTCGGGGTTAACCCCATCTGAATCACTCAAAATCCCGGAAAATCAGGACCTTCATTATATCCGATTTTGCAGTTCTTGGCAAGGAATCTTCCGCGGATTTGTGTGTGTCTGCCGGTTGTTCTGATCTTGCGGTTCGGCTATACTTTCCGAATATGGAACTGGCGGAAGCAATTAAAACACACACGCTTCAGCTCGGCTTTGATGCGGTCGGCATTACCACCGCTGAGCCGCTTGACTCGATGCTTCCGGAATATTTCCGCCGCTGGCTGGCGGAGGGCGGTGCGGACGGTCTGGAGTATATGAAACGGCATATCCAAACGCGTTTCGCTCCGGCCCAGCTTCTCGAAGGGGCTCAGTCCGTCATCTGTGCCGCCGTCCACTACAAACCTGCTGACATTTCCTTTGCTCTGGGCTGTGCACAAATCGCCCGCTTTGCCTTATATGATGATTATCATCTGTTTATCAGGGAACAGCTTCAGCAGCTGGCTTGTTTTATCGAAAGTTGTCTGCCGAAGGGCACCCGCTGGACATACAAAATCTGCACTGACAGTGTCCCGCTGGCCGAACGCGCCCTGGCGGCCCGTGCCGGCCTGGGGTTTATCGGGAAAAATCACATGCTCATCCATCCGGTCCTGGGCTGTCAAATCCTGCTGGGAGAATTGGTAACCACCCTGCCGCTGCCGCCGGACGGGCCCGCCCTGTCGGACGGCTGCGGCGGCTGCACCCGCTGTCTGCAGGCCTGTCCCGCCGGTGCCCTCCGGCCCGACGGCTTCTTTCAGACCAATCGATGCATCAGCTTTCTGACTCAATACGCAGGCGATGCGGCCCATCTCCGGACGGGTCGATGGATTTTCGGCTGCGACGAGTGTCTGCTGGTCTGTCCGTATGAACAGAAAGCCCCGCCCTGCCGAACCCCTCCGCCGGGCTTTACGCCGCAACGCGCCGCCCTGCGGCCGGAGGACATTCTTCAATGGAATTCAAGCGACTTTGAGCGGTTTTTCAAGAACTCCTGCGTGGAACGAATCGGCCTGAAAAAACTTCAGCAAAATGCAGCGGCTTGCCTGAAATCCTCAGACAAGCCGACCGGAAACACACGATAAAGCCCTTTGGATTACGGAACCAAAAAGATATCTTTTTCATCAGCGGGCGCTTCGCGGCCTGTATAGGCCTCTACGCCGCGCACGGTGAAAATATCATCCTCCTGATAAAACCGAGAGGCCAGAAATTCCACACTGCCGTCGCAGAAAAGAACATTCTGGCCTCTTTGATTGTGATTGGGACTGAGCAGCTTCTTTAAGTCTTCATTGAGGAGCACTTTTTCATACTCCTCCCGCTGCGTCGTACAATTGATTCGCTTACGGAACGAAACAAAGACCGGGTTCATATCGCTTAAAATGATGCGTCTCTGGCCGTCCTGAGCTTTCTTGTTCGGTCCGCAGCGAAGCATTACGCTGTAGCTGATATTCTGCGGCGAGGGGAAATCCCGCAGGTTGGCCATCGCCGAAGCATTGTATTGGACCGGGCATCCTTCCTGATGACCGGGACAGACAAAATTTTCGCCGCCTACATAGCCCAGCCGCACCAGCTGCCAGATATATCGTGTGCTGGAACGCGGCTGTTCGCTCTGGTCGCCGACCATCCACCAGGGCTGGCCCGGCTGCAGCTGGGCCGAGGCAAACCGTCCGTCATTGTCATCCGCATAGGCCGACAGCGCCCGGCCTATCCGTCCTAAATTCACCGAACAGGCCACCTGTCGGCTGTGATTGCGGACCGCCGAAAGGGCCGGCAGCAAAAGACCGGATATTAAAACCACGGCGGCGGCCATGGCGGCAATTTCAAACGCTAATTTCAGGATATGCGGTTTCGATTCGGAAGAAATTTGAGGTTGGAATGAAGGAGAAAAATCAAAGGTGGGGGTTTTGCGGCTTTCGTGCTCGAGCAGTTCGTCCAGTCGCTCGGCGGGTGAACTCTGCTGCACACGGGCCGCCAGCTTCAGCCGTGCGATTGTGAGGGCGGCCAAGTCATCGGGACATTCCTCGCCATCCAGCAAGTCCAGACCGCTCAGCGATTCATCCAGAAACGCGTACAGCCGCGCTGCTTCAGGATCGGTTTCGATTAAAATACGGCCTCTTTCCAATTCATCTCCATCGCCGCATTGAAAAAAGAAATCCATTACCAGCTGCAACTGCTCAGGAGTTAAATGACTCATAAATGCTTCATGCTCCGTTCGGCGGATTTCCACTTTTTCATAAAATAGACTACCGCAGTGTGAAGCCGGCTTTTCACCGTCCCTATAGGTATACTCAAAATCTCGGCCATGTGTTTGTAGGAAAATTGCTCAAAATATGCCAAAATGAGAATTCCCCTCAGATTTTCCGGCATTTCCGATATAATCTGTCGAACTCGCCGGGCCGTTTCTTCCTCTGAAATCTCGGCCTCCGGCGTGGTCTCATAAGATGTGAGGATATTAACTACCTCATCCAGGGATAAGTCCCCCGCATCAGCAAGGGTCCCCATACTCATCGAGGACTGACGCTGGATTTTGCGCAGGGCATCCTTGGCCTTGTTGGCCGCAATAGTAAACAGCCACGGACGCAGCGGACGTTCGGCATCGAAACTGTCCCGGCTCGAATACAGTTGCAAAAAGGTTTCCTGGAAGATGTCTTCGACGATATCCTGCCGGTTTACAAAGCGTCGAAGAAACGCATAAAGTGGGTTTTTATAACGATTTACGATTTCTTCAAACGCCTTTTCATCTCCCTGTCGATACCGTTGGAGAAGTTCCGCATCTGAAATCGTTTGTTCAGGATTTTTCTTATTCACATTTTCCAATATTCAGGTTCTCCGTTTCCACGAAGAGACCATTATACAGGAATCACAGAAGAAAAGAAACCAAAAAGGCCTACCTTTCAGAAGGCGTATATTCTCCCAAAATGTTACTCTCTTGATAATGTTTTCGCGTTATAAGAAATGTCTTGAAGGAAAAGTTTAATGCTTAAAATGGCGTTTCCCTGCAAACACCATAGCGATTCCGGCTTTGTCGGCGGCCGCAATCACTTCATCATCTTTCTTGGAACCGCCGGGCTGAATGATACAGGCAATTCCCGCTGCAGCTGCATTTTCTACATTATCCGGGAACGGGAAAAAGGCATCCGAACCCATGGCCGCACCCCGGGCATTCTCGCCGGCGTGCTTGATGGCAATAAAGCCGGATTCAACCCGGTTCATCTGTCCGGCACCTACCCCCACCAGCCGCCGGTCTTTGACCAGCGTAATCGTATTGCTCTTGACGTGTTTGGTACACAGCCAGGCAATCCGCAAATCCTCCATCTGTTCTTTGGTCGGCTTGGCTTTGGTCGGAAAGGTCAGACTGTCCGGTTCCCATCCGGCCAAATCCCGCTCCTGAAGCAAAAGCCCCCCGACGACACAGCGGATATCATATTCCCGCACATCCCGTTTCGTCCGGTCAATCGGTCCGGTCTCGAGGAGCCGCACACGCTGGCCCCAGGCCTTGCGGCCTCGAATGATTTCCAGTGCTTCCGGGGAATAAGCGGGGGCTGCAATCACCTCGGCAAAAAATCCGGCGGCCCCGCGGGCCTTCCCGAATCGGTCATATGATTCCATAATCACCGTCGCCAGCTCCTTCTCCACCGGACGGTTCAGGGCGATAATCCCGCCGAAGGCACTGACCACATCGCCCAGATAGGCCTTTTCATAGGCCCGGCAGATATCCTCATCGACCGCACAGCCGCAGGGGTTCATATGCTTGACCACCACGGCGGCGGGCTCGTCAAACTCCTTAACCAGTTCAAACGCCGCATTCGCATCCATCAGATTGTTGAAGCTGATAGGCGTATCGCCCTCCATCAGCCGAGCCGAGCCGATGCTCACCTCCCGACTGTCCGTGAAACGGTAAAACGCGCCGCGCTGGTGGGGATTTTCGCCGTAGCGCAGCTCCTGAGCCCGCACGGCGGCTATGGAGATGCGTTCCGGGAACAACTCCTCCGCCCGCCCCGACAGATACCGGGCTATCGCCGCATCATACGAAGCCGTCAGGGCAAAGGCCGCCCGCGCCAGTTCCTCCCGCAGCGACAGGGGCACTGCTCCCTGATTGTCCCGCATGGCCTCCAGCACGCGGCTGTATTGAGACGGAGAGGTCACAATCGTCACAAAGCGATAATTCTTGGCGGCGGAACGCACCATACTCGGCCCGCCGATGTCAATATTCTCAATCGCCTCCTCGAGCGTGCAGTCCGGACGGGCGGTTGTCTTTTCGAACGGATACAGATTCACGCAGACCAAATCAATCGGCTCAATGCCGTGCTGCTTCATCGCCGCCGCATGATCGGCTTTGTCCCGAAGCCCCAGCAGTGCCCCGTGAATCTTCGGATGCAGCGTCTTGACGCGCCCGTCCATCATCTCCGGAAAGCCCGTGACGGCATCAATCGGAATCACCCGAATCCCCGCATCCTGAAGCGTCCGCGCCGTTCCGCCGGTGCTGATAATCTCAACCCCCATTGCCGCCAGCGCACGCGCAAAATCCGTCAGGCCGCTTTTATCCGAAACACTGAGCAGAGCACGCCGAATCCGTACATTCATCGAAATCATTTCCTCAAAAAATTACGGCGCAGACAAACAGACCACGCGCCCCTCTTCATCCGCCAGATAGATTTGATTGTCTTTCAGATTGACCGCCCCCAGCCGAACCGCCGCGGCATTGAGAGAAAACAGCGGCCGGCCCGTTGTGTTGTTCATCACCACAATCAGGCCCGGCTGAGCAAAGACGTATGCCCGCTCCTGCGATTCGCAAAGCAGCAGCTGACCGTTCGGCACGTTCCAAACTTCCCGCCCGCTGTCCTTCGACACACCGTACAGTCCATTCCGCCCGGCATTCAGATACACCAGACGCTGCCCGACGATGGGGGGCTGTCGAATCTTTTCGCCCGCAAAAAACGGCATTGACCACATCAGACGGCCCGTTGCCGCATTGATTTTATACAGCTTGGTATCCTCCCCGCCTGCATAAATCGCCCCTGAATCCAGCACAAGGGCGGCAGTAATCGCTCCGGAACAATTATACTGCCACAGCTTAACCGGCTCATCCGTCTTCATCGCCGTGACCGCCCCGCCGGCCGCTGCAAAAAACACCTGCTCGTTTGTTGCCAGAACAGATGTAATAATCGAATCATCCTCCGCCGTTGCACTGAACAGTTTGACATAATCGCCGTCTTTCTGCAGCTGGTAGGCATGAACGCGCCGATCCACGCCGGCCACATACATAAACCGGTCATTCTTGGCCAAACAGACGCCCCGGCCGGCCGCCGCCTCTCCGAGGTCCTGTTTTCGAACAACCGTCCCGCCGGCAGGGTCCAGCACCACCAGCCGGCTGCCGAACAGAAAATACAGACGGTTATCCAGAAACAGCGGCTCCACCATCGGCAGGCGCTCCTCCGCCACCTGCATCTGAAAACACTCCGTACCGTCCTGACGATTTCGACAGAACAGATAATTGCGATTGGTCAGAACAATCAGATACGAATCCAAAACAAATACCCGCTCCACTTTTTCGGACACCCCGGTTTTTACCGGCAGCTGAATCTGCCAGCTCGATTTCAGCCCGGTCTCCGAGAGCAGACGCGGTGAAATCAGCGGTTCCGCCGACTCCGCCCGCACCCCGGCCGCCGTCATCCAAAACAATACAAAGGTCCCTGTCAGCAAAAGTCGACGGGACTTCCATACTCCGAAAATAGTCATCGATTACTCCTCTCGCGTTTCATCCAACTGCACATAATCCGCCAGGTCAATGCCGTGCTCCTGCTCAAACTGGCGCAGCTGCCGGATTCGTTCGATGTCATCCTGAATCCGGTTAACCAGCTTGAAAATATAGGGTTTTCCCTCCAGCCGGTTCTGCAAATCCTCCAGCATCGGCTCCCAATCGCCACCGTACAACTGGGCTTTCAGAATCACCAGCATCCGGTGCTCCTGGCTCAAATGCCGGACGAACTCTTCCACCGATAAAGAGCTCGCTTTGTCCGGTTTTTTCCGCTGCTTTCCCGACATAGGCACTCCCGGTTTTCCGAGAGAAACATCGTACCGTTTGCCCCCCCGAAAAGCAATCGAAAACCCCCGTGTTTACGAGGGAGATTCGGCCAGGGTTGTTTCGATGCCGGCTAATTGAGCCATCCGCACAATCAGCCGGGAACGGCGAACATCAACCTGCCCCCGCTGGGTGCGGATATACTCCTTTCCTACCAGTACGGATTGGGCATCGGAAATGAGCTGCTGAACCTGGGAGGGCTCCATCCCCTCAAAGGTCATCGCATCATACGCCAGCACGGTCACATGGTTTTCCGTCACGCGGACAAACCCGCCCTCGATAATATAAAAGGCATCGGGCCGATCCAATATCTGTCGAACCTCCAGAATCCCCAGCGTCAGTTTGGCCAGCATCGGGCAGTGATTGCGCAGAATCCCGCGCTGGCCGTCATGAGCCGGCACAACCAGCGAGCCGGCGCGGCAGTCCAGCAGTTTGGCCCTGGGCGTCAGCAGAATCACCCGAAATAATCCGTGCGTCAGTTCCACCATACTGCGGCCTTCATTTTACGCTTTCGCGGCCTTTTCCTGGGCCTCTTCCACCGCTCCGATGTACAAAAAGGCCTGCTCGGGCAGGTGGTCCCAGCGGCCTTCACAGATTTCCCGGCAGCTGCGGACGGTATCGGCGGTGCTCACATACTTGCCCTCCAGGCCGGTAAACTGACGGGTCACGATAAACGGCTGAGAGAAGAACCGCTCCAGACGCCGCGCCCGGCTGACAATCTGACGGTCTTCACGGCTGAGTTCATCAATCCCCAGAATCGCAATAATATCCTGCAGACTGTGATAGCGCTGGAGGTATTCGAGCACCCGCTGGGCCGTATCGTAATGTTCCTGCCCGACGATGTTCGGGTCGAGGATTCGGCTGGTGCTTTCCAGCGGATCAATCGCCGGATAGATGCCCTTTTCCGTAATGCGACGGGACAAAACTACCGAGGAGTCCAAATGGGTAAATGTCGTCGCCGGCGCCGGGTCGGTCAGGTCATCGGCCGGCACATACACCGCCTGCACGGAGGTAATCGCCCCGTAAGCCGTCGAAGCAATCCGCTCCTGCAGCTGGCCCATCTCGCTGGCCAGCGTCGGCTGATAGCCCACCGCACTCGGAATTCGCCCCAGCAGCGCCGACACCTCCGAGCCGGCCTGCGAAAACCGGAAAATGTTGTCAATAAACAGCAGCGTCTCGCCGCCCATCTCGCAGAGGGCCTCCGCCATCGTCAGGCCCGTCAAAGCCACCCGCAGACGCGCCCCCGGCGGCTCATTCATCTGGCCGAAAACCAGACAGGTGTTGTCCAGCACCGTCGAGTCCGTACTGCCGATGCGGGTCCGCTGCATCTCCAGCCACAGGTCATTGCCTTCACGAGTCCGCTCGCCGACCCCGGCGAACACCGAAAAGCCGCCGTGCTGAGTCGCAATGCGGGCAATCAGTTCCTGAATAATCACGGTCTTGCCGACTCCCGCCCCGCCGAACAGACCTGTCTTGCCGCCGCGAACAAACGGACAGAGCAAATCAATCACCTTGATGCCCGTTTCGAACATCTCCGACTTGGCGGACAGTTCCGTGAATTTGGGGGGCTTGCGGTGAATCGGACGCTTCTGTTTAACCTCAATCGGTCCCTTGCCGTCAATGGGCTCCCCGAGCAGATTAAACACCCGGCCCAGGGTTTCCTTGCCGACCGGCACCTGAAGCGGCCCGCCGGTATCCAGCACTTCCATCCCGCGTCGTAGCCCCATCGTCGAGCCCAGTGCCACCGCCCGCACACGGCCCCCGCCCAGATGCTGCTGCACCTCGCCCACCAGACGAAGCGGCCTGCCTTCAAATGTCCCGCGAACCTCCAGGGCCGAATATATCCCCGGAATCCGCTCCACCGGAAACTCCGCTTCAAACGTGCTTCCGATGATTTGGATGATTCGTCCAATATTTTCCATCGGTTTTGTCTCTGCTTTAGGACTTCATTGCATTCATTCCGCTGACAATATCCAGCAGTTCCGTTGTAATCTGGCCCTGTCGGGCCCGGTTGTATTCTTTCGTCAATTCGGCAATCATTTCATCGGCGTTGTCGCTGGCATTGCGCATCGTGACCACCCGCGACAGATGCTCACTGGCGGCCGCCTCGATGAAACAGCCCAGAATCGAGGTGCGAACAATCATTTCGGAAAGTGTCTGAAAAATCTCCTCGCCGGAGGGGCTCAGCAGAAAATCCTCAAAGTTCTGCTCCCACGGCCAGATAATCGTAGAGCGTGTAGTCAGGTCGTCAATCAAATCCGCCACCGGCAGCACCGTAAGCGTCTGGGCCTTCTGGCTGGCGGGGGAATAAAACCGGTTATAAACAATCCCCAGCCGTCCGATACGCCCCTCCAGATACTCTTTCAAAAAGAAATCACCGATTTCATTGGCCTGAGCGGCAGTGGGCACCTCGGCAAATTCGGTATACACTTTTGCGGGCCTGATTTTCAAATGGTCCAGAAAGCCGAGCACCTTGCGGCCTTTGACGTAAATCTGCAGGGTTCGCCCGAATTTTTTGGCCATTTTCAGATGCGTGTCCAGCAAGCGAAACAAATCATTGTTGTAGGCCCCGCACAGACCCCGGTCGGAACCGATAACCAGCAGCGCCTGCGTTTTGGATGTCGGCGGCCTCATCAGCGGATGGTCCATCGGCTTTTCCGCCGTGAACATCAGATACGCCATCTGAGCCAGGGCATCATAAAACGCCAGTCCCTCCGCCCACTGGTGATAGTACTGCCGATAGCGCACCGCACTGATGGTTTCCATCGTGCCGGTCACCTTCGAAATATTCTGGGCGGCTCTCCGCCGCGCTAAAATTTGACGGGCATGTGCCATAGGCCGACTGCGTTTCCGTCGTCTTTATCCGCCGTATGAAAATTTATAAATCATCTTAAACGTCTGAATGGCTTCTTTGAGCTCCTCGACCTGTGCATCGGTCAGCTGCCCGGTGCGGTCGATGTTGTCAATATACTCCGGCGCCTCCAGCTTCATCCACGTCAGCAGTTCTTCAATGAAATGGCCCACGCGGGAGACTTCAATCTCATCCACGGCTCCGCTGGTTCCGGCCAGAATGCTCACCACCTCCTGACCGACCGTCAGCGGGGCAAACTGCTTCTGCTTGAGAATCTCCACCATCCGGTATCCGCGGTCCAGCTGCCGCTGGGCCGCTTCATCCAGCTCCGTTCCCAGCCGGGCGAAATCCTGCAGTTCGCGAAACGCCGCCAGATCCAGACGCAGTTTCGGAGCGACCTTTTTCATCGCCTGCGGCTGAGCATCACCGCCGACGCGGCTGACGCTGATGCCCACATCAATCGCCGGACGAATCCCCGCCAAAAACAGGTCCCGCTGAAGGTAAATCTGCCCGTCCGTAATCGAAATGATATTCGTGGGAATATAGGCGGACACCTGCCCTTCCTGGGTCTCCACAATCGGCAGGGCCGTCAGCGAGCCGCCGCCCAGCTCCGCCGAGAGCTTGGCGCTGCGTTCCAGAAGCCGGCTGTGCAGATAAAAAATATCCCCCGGATACGCCTCGCGTCCGGGCGGCCGCCGCAGGAGCAGACTCAATTCCCGATAGGCCACCGCATGCTTGCTGAGGTCATCATACACACACAGGGTATGGCCTTTTTTCTCATACATAAAATATTCGGCAATCGCCGTGCCGGTATAGGGGGCGGCATACTGCATCGCCGCACTCTCAGACGCTGAGGCTGTCACGACGACCGTGTAGGCCATCGCGCCGTGCTCCTTGAGCGTGGCCACCACCTCCGCTACGGTCGATTCCTTCTGGCCGATGGCCACATACACACAGATGACTCCCTTGCCCTTCTGATTGATAATCGTGTCGAGGGCAATGGCGGTTTTGCCGGTTTTCCGGTCGCCGATAATCAGTTCGCGCTGGCCCCGCCCGATGGGAATCATCGAATCTACGCTTTTCAGACCCGTGGCCAGCGGCTCCTTAACCGGCTGCCGCTGAGCGATGCCCGGCGCCGGAAACTCCAGAAACCGCCTGCCGGCGGCCTCGATCGGCCCCAGTCCATCCACCGGCTCGCAAAGGGCGTTCACCACACGGCCCAGCAGGGCCTCCCCGACCGGCACCGAGAGCACCCGCCCGGTAGAACGGACGGTCGAACCCTCCTGCACCTTCGTCGGGTCGCCGTAAATCACCGCCCCGACCGTATCCTCTTCCAGGTTAAACGCCTCGCCGATGACGCCGCCTTCGAACTCGAGCATCTCATTGGCCATCACGGAATCCAGCCCGTAAATCCGAGCGATTCCGTCGCCGACTTCCAGCACGGTCCCGACCTGAGAGACCTCAATCTTGGACTGATAGCGGCGGATTTCTTCCTTAATCAGTCCGCTGATTTCCGTCATATCAAACTTCATATTGGCTGCTCACAATCTCCAACTCATTTTGGCGATTCCGGAGCCGACGGTCTCGGCCGATTCTTTCCGTACTCCAGAATCGCATTCACCGTACGGTCCAGAATATTCCTGACCGAATGATCAATCCGCTGGTCGCCTTTCTGAATGATAATCCCGCCGAGAATCTCCGGGTCCACCTTCACCGTCAGTTTCACCTCGGCCTGGACGGCCCGGCGGATTTCCTCTTTCAGCTTCTCCACTTCCGCCTCGCTGGGCTCTTTGGCCAGCGTGACCACCACGCGCTTTCGGTTTCGCACGCTGTCATAGCGGTCTTCGTACCGCCCAGCAATGCCGTTCAAAAACGTCAGCCGGTTTCGCCGCACCAGCACACATAGAAAATCCAGCACCAGCGGGCACACCCGGCCTGCAAAAACCCGGCGAATCATGGCGACCTTTTCGGTCTCGCTCAGATTGGCCGACACCAGCAGGGAAAAAAACTCCGGCTCAGCCCGCAGAACCTTGCCGACTGCCTGCAGGTCGGAGAGCACCTCATCCAGCCGGCCGGTCTCCTCGGCCAGTTCAAAAATCACATCGCTGTAGATTTCATGGACAATATGTCGGGCTGTTTCCGCCATGTTGGGCTCTCCGGCCCGCCGCTGCCGACGGTCTTACGACTGTCCCTGCTCCACTTCCCGGAGCCGTTCAATCGCTTCCTGTATCAGTTTCTGATTGTCGCCCTCATCAAGGACTTTTCCAAAAACCTCCCGGCCCAGTTTCCGGACAATCACCGCCGCCTGCTCCCACAGCTGCCGTTCCGCCTCCGCGCGTTCCCGCTCCAGGTCCGCCTCCATCCGCAGACGAATCCGTTCCATCTCTTTCTGGGTCTGCGTCTGAATCTCGCGGGCCTTCTCCTCCGCTTCCTGAATTCGGCGGGTGATGATTTCGTGTCCCTGCCGCTCGGCATCCATCAGCTGCGCCCGGTAATCCTGAAGCACCTGCTCGGCTTCCTGGCGGCGCTTCTCCGCTTCGGCAATCTGACGCTCAATATGCTCTTCCCGGCTCCGCAGCCCCGCCAAAATCGGCTTCCAGGCAAACTTCCAGAGCACAATCAGCAGGACCGTAAACCAGATGAGCGTCCAGAACGACTCGCCCCAGTAGCCTGTGAACACCCCTTCTTTTTCTGCTTCTTCGGCTGCAGTCTGGGCCGTGTTTGCCAACACCGGCGCCCAGCCGCTCCACACCACAAGCAGCCGCAGCATCACCTTGGCCGGGTGAATCTTCATAAGCTTCCTCACGCCTGAAACGGACGGTTACCGCATCACTGCCAGCAGACAGATAATCAAAGCAAACAGCGAAATACCTTCAATCAGAGCCGCGGCAATAATCATCGTTGTAAAAATGCGGTTGCCGGCTTCGGGCTGACGGGCAATCGCCTCCACAGCGCTGCCGGCCAGCTGACCGATGCCTCGTCCGGCACCGATCACAATCAAACCGGCCCCCAGCAGACCGCCCAGAAGGCCGAATGCCTTGTCGTCCAGCGTTATCTCGCTAAGCATCAGCGGAATCATCGACATCATTTCCGTCATTCGAAAGTACCTCCATCATACATCCGGATTTCCGTATTTCTATTCGAGTCGGCTGTCTTGTCCGGCAAGCGGACCGACCATTCAGTGTTCCTCACTAATCGAAAAACCGATAAATATCGTCGTTAAAAAGGTAAAGATATACGCCTGCAGGAAAGCCACAAACAATTCCAGCAGACTCATCAGCGTCGTCACGATAATGGAGGCCGACGCCACCATAAAGTTTTTATAGATTAAAATAAACCCGAGCAAAACCGCCAGCAAAATATGGCCTGCCAGTATATTGGCAAACAGTCGTATGGCCAGCGAAAACATCCGCACAAAGGAGCTGAGCAGCTCCATCACAAACATAAACGGAAGAATCGGCCAGGGGACCTTCGGCGCCAGCGTTGCCAGATATTTCCAAAGCCCCTTTTCCAGAATCCCGGCAATATGAAACAGCAGAAAGGAAAAAACCGCCAGCGTTCCGGTCACATACAGATTGGCCGTCGCCGCTCCACCCCAGTTCGGCCTGCCCGTAATCAGCCAGAAAATTCGGTCCAGCGGAACAATTCCCAGCAGATTCAGCGTCAGGATGAAGAAAAAAATCGTCCACAAAAAGGGGATATACCGGTCTGTCCGTTCTTTCAAAAACGGCCGAGCCACATCCTCCCGAAGAAAGACACAGATGGTCTCAATCACGTTTCGAAATCCATGCGGCACCAGCCCCGGACGTCTGGCCCCCAGCGGCAGCAGAATCATCAGCACCAGCGCCGAAAGCATAATCATAAACATATGATTGGTGAATGGAATCTCATACGACCCTGCCTTCAGAACAAACAGGGTCTTGCTGGCCACCTCTTCCATCGGCTGGCCGGAAGCATTCACCAATCCCAAAAACGAATCAATCGGCATCTTCCTCAGTCCACACAACCGCTTTTAGAAGCCATAGAACAACAGCGGTTTCCGCCGCCATAAACAGTCCATACGAAAATCCAAAAAAAACAACCAGCCACAACGGCTGGATTGATGTTCTCCACAGCAGCAGGCAAATCCCGCCGAACGCCAATACGAGGCGGATTGCCGCTCCGACAAAAAAGCCCCTCAAGAAACGAAAGCCGTCCCGGCTCCAGCCCTTGAGCATCGGCAGCAGCCCTGCTGCCGCCGCTGCCGCTGCCGCCCAACGGCCTGCCCGACAGGCCCGAATTACTTCCGGACCGCCCAATTCACTGCAACGCTGCAGAAAGCAGAGCCCAAACAGCAGAAAAAAAACCACCCCCGTTAAAAGTCCCCACGGAGGGTGAAAATAAAAGAAATCCGATACGGGACCTTTCTGACTCACGCTGACGGTCCTTTGTCTTTCAGTTCCGCTTCCCATTCGGATTTTTTCTCGGCGTCCTCCTGCGCCTGTTCTTTGCGGGCTCGCTGAATCATAATGTACAGCATAATTCCAAACCCGACAAAAAAACCGAGAATCATCCATCCCGGCCGAGTCCCCTCCCACTCATCCAGCCACCAGCCCCCCCATACACACAGACCTACAACAATCAAAAACTCGAATCCGACACCCATCCATCGCATTGCTCCGCGATAAAACCGGCTGTCGGCGGCAAACCGTTTTTTCTTTTCAGACATGCAGATGTCCTGTATTGTTCCGCTTTGCCGAACCCACGGAGCAAGACACCAAACCTCTTTTTTCAGGAGCGGGCCTGCTCCAAAATCAAATCTTTCACACGCTGACTGGGCAGATTCAGCGCCCCGAAGGCACCGGCGGCCGCCTCCCGCAGCGCAGGGTCCGCCTGTCGAGACTGAACCAGCTGATAGAGCGCCTCAATCTGCTCGCTGAGCAGCAGATTGCCGTTCCGCTTGGCCGAGCGGGCCAGCGAGGCAAACGCCGCAATCCGAACCTCTTTGGGGCTGTTTTCATCCATTGCCGTTTGGGCAACGGCCCGCTGGGCCTCCGGGCTGGACAGGTAGACCAACACTCGTCCCGCCGATACCCGCATTGTGTCCGTCCCCGAGCGGTTCATTTCTATCAGCGCTTCCATCGCCGCGGATAAATCCACCGCCGTATTCCCGCTGACCGCCAGCTGCTCGAGGGTCTCCATCGCCCGAACCGAATAGGCCTCGGCGGCCTGGGCATCCATCTCCTCCGCGCCCTTCTTCAGCAGGGCCTCCGCCAGAAGCGGCACAATCAGTTCATTGCCTGCAAAGCCGGACACGGGACCGGCCTGCCCCAAAGCAATCGCCGCACTGTAGCGGATTTTGCGGTCTTCATATTGCAGAGCATCCGCCAGCGGCATCTGCAGCCCAATCCGTGTTAGGAGAGCCTGGGAACCGGCGTTGACCGCCAGCGCCTCGACCACCTGCAGCGCCACATAGTTGTCCTTGTCCTTCAGGGCCCGCGAGAGTGCCTGCATCAGATATTCCGGTCCGGCCGTCACCGCATAGGTCATCGCCGGGGCATGCCCTTGGCCGAAATACGACGGCATTGGGATTCCATGCGACTCCGCCCGGAAGAACGCCGCCAGCCACAATCCAATCGCCTTGCCCAGTCCGGCATCGGCCTTCAGGGCCCACTCACAGCAGCGCATCGCCATCAGCTCATTGAAATACTCGTGTGAAACCTCCAGCCGGCTGAGCATCTGCCGCTCGGCATCCCAAAACCACAGATTCGCAAACGAAAACTCCGAAGACGCCGCAACCGAATCATCCCGATTGTAGTACTTCTCCGCCAGCTGGAAGAACAGCTCCGCCGCCGGAATCTGCCGGGCGGAGGAGTCAATCCGGTCAATGGCTGTCAGCGCCGCCTGTTTCAGCTGAGCGGATTCATCCTTTTCCGCAATATATTTCAGATACGGCAGCGGTTCAAAATAACCGATTTTCCCGAGGGCATCGATAATCTCGGCCTTCACCGCCGTATTCGGCATCTGCAGGGCCGCCGTCAGCGGACGAATCGCCGCCCGACCGAGCATCGGAAGCGTCTGCACTACGTTGGCAAACTCTTCCCGACGGCTGGTGTCTTCCAGCACATTCAGCAAAAACGGCACGGCATATTCTCCGGCGTTTTTCAGCCGTTCCTGTGCAGCAATGCGGCCCCGAATCGTCGTATTCAGACGAGCGATTTCCGCCAGAATAATCTTCGGGTCTGTTCGACGCTGATAACGGCCTTCCTCAATAATCTTCAGAACCCCGGAGGCAATCTCACGCAGCTGCTCGCTGTCGGCCTGCATCTTCAGCAGCAGTTCATAACCGCGGGGATTCTGCTCGCTCAGCTCCAGCAGCAGAAGGGGGTCCGGCTTGGCCTCTAAAAGACGCTGTCCATATCCTTGCGCCAAGTCAAACCGTCCGATGAGGGTATAATGAAGAAAATCATTCCAGTTGCTTTCGACGGCCTTGGCTGATGGTGCTTCCTGCGGCGTGTTGGGGTCCTGGGCCCCCGCCCAAACCGCCAGCATTCCCCAAACCCACACCCGCATCATCCACTTGCTCAACCGCATTGATGGTCTCCTACTGACATCCAAAACCCACTGCCTGCCGATTCCCTTGGCGAATTTCGCTCTGCCATCCTGAAAACCCGTCGTCTATAAAAAACGAGAGGCCGTGTTTCCCAAAATCAACCTCTTTCTAAACAACCACTTATAAATCATTGCCCCCTTCGGTTTTATTGGGGCTTTATTATAAAGCACCCACCCCCTCTGTCAAAGTAAAAAACAGCCCTCCCCGCACATCTGCACCGGCCTTCCGTCCTTCCAAACTTCTTCTGAAAGTCCTTCAAATCTGCACTTTAGCCAGTTCCATCTTGGCATCCAGTGCGGCCTGCTCCACACATTTTTCCCAGTTGTCGCCGAACTGCGATTGATATCTGGGGTCTTCATAAGCATAGATAATGGAACGAGAAGCATTAATCAGAGCCCCCAGCCGGTCTTTATTGCAGAACCGCATGCATTCGGCGGCACCGGCCCCCTGCGAGCCGTATCCGGGCACCAAAAACCAGCACTTCGGATACCGCTGGCGAAGAACCGCGGCAGCCTGCGGGCTTGTCCCGCCGATGACCATCCCTACATTGCTGTAGCCGGATGCACCGATTCGCCTGTTCTGGTTGGCAATCTCCCCGACGATTTCCGCCAGCTTCTCATACCATTTCTGCCCGGCGGCATTTTCAAAATCCTGAAGCGCTCCGGCCGTCGGATTGCTCGAACGCACCCAGATAAAAACGCCCTTGCCCTGCTCTTCGGCCATATCCGCGAACGGCACAATCCCTTCCGCACCGGCAAAACCGCTGATCGTGACGGCATCCGGCACAATCACATCCTCCATTCCTTCAAAATCCGGATTCTTCAGATGTCCTTCCGCATACATTTGGGCGGTATGACCGATGTCGCCCCGCTTGACATCCCCAATCACCTCCAGCCCCAGGGCATCGGCCTCGCTGACCAGCGCGTAATACGTCTCCATCCCTTCCCAAAGGTACTTTTCAAAATAGGCCGAATTAATCTTTACCGCCGGGACAATCGGGGCAACAATGCGCATCACGCGGCTGCAGAACTCAAACAACGCATCCACCGAAGCACCCAAATCCTGCGCATCATTCATATCCTTATGCTTCCGGATGGCCTCCGGAAGCCGGCTGTACACCGGGTCCAGCCCCACAATCAGGGGCGTGCTTTTCTTCTGTACTGCCTCGCAAAGACGATCACCAAAATGACTGGCCACAAAATACTCCTTACCGAACGTTCTGTTCCCGTAAAAAACATCTTCCATTCATAAAGAGGGTTTACTATAATCCCTCCCCAATCGATTCGCAAGAATGTTTTTGTGAAACCCCTATGACTGCCTCCCAAAAGACAAAAAAGGTTTTTATTAAACACAGACACTGGATTGCCTCTGTCGGCCTTTTGGCTGCGGCGGTCCTCGGAGCCATTCTGCTGCTTACCGTCAATCCGGACTCATACAAACCCGTCCGGCCCGAAAACCCAAGAGAGGTCAGCCCCTATCTGACCCATAAACTTGGGCCTGATTTTTACGACAAGGTCCAGATGGACCAACCCTTTGAACTGCTTGTGGAACAAGAAGGGATTAACGATATACTTTCTCGTTATCCCTGGCCAATTCAACTCGAAGGGTTTACCATTTACACCCCTATGCTCACCTTCTCTCCGGAAACTACGGTTTTGATGGCAAAGGTCGATTACAGAGGCTTGTCGTCCATTTTATCTATATACGCTAAACCCTATCTTGATTCAGATGGAAAAATGAATCTGAATATTCAATCCGTCTATCTGGGGCTGCTTCCTATTACACCTTTGGCCCGGAGGGTTGCCGAAAAATATGTCCGTGAACATTTTGACCCGCAAGACCCCATCGAATCCGTCAATTATGCGATGATTTCGAACCAGCCGTTTGACCCTGTTTTGCGTATTTTCGATAAATCCGCTCGAATTACCAAACTTACTATCGAATCCGGCAGAGCGCGGCTTTTCCTGACTCCGGCCAATTAGACTTCAAAAATCGGAAAATTTCTTCAAACTTCCTTGCTTTTTATTCGATAGATTGTTCAAATGGATGCAGTGATGCACAAAAGCAAAACCAATTTGGTCAACCACCCGGTCCTTCTGGGCCTGCTCCTGCTGCGCCCGTAGCGGCGCAAGAAACTCCACACACATAATCCTGATTTTCCGTTTTCCACTTTCGAGATGGATTTTTTATGTCCTTCTTGGCATAATGAATCCCTTAAATTTGTCTCGTTCCGGAGATAGAAAGATGAAAAAAGAACCGATAGAAAAAGTCTTGATTTTTGATACCACACTCCGTGATGGGGAACAATCCCCGGGGGCCGCCCTTTCCATCAGTGAAAAACTGGAGATTGCTCATCAGCTGGCCAAACTGGGTGTGGATATCATTGAAGCGGGCTTTCCGATATCCTCGCCGGCGCAGTTTGAGGCCACCCGTCTTTGCGCGGAACAGGTTCAGGGGCCGGTCATCTGCGCCCTGGCCCGGGCGAATGAAAAAGATATTTCCGCCGCCGGCAAGGCCCTCCAGGCCGCCTCCAGACGGCGAATTCATACGTTCATCGCCACCAGCCCCATTCATATGGAGTACAAACTCCGCAAAAAACCCGACCAGGTACTCAAGATGGCCGTCGAGGCGGTGAAAATGGCCCGTCAATTTACGGACGATGTCGAGTTTTCTCCGGAGGATGCCTGCCGGAGCGAACTGGAGTTTCTCTATGAAATTCTCTCTGCCGTTATTGAGGCCGGTGCAACCACACTGAATATTCCCGATACAGTCGGATACGTCCTTCCGTACGAATACGGCCAAATCATCGCCAAACTCAAACAGAACGTCAAAGGCATTGAACGGGCGGTCATCAGTACGCATTGCCATAACGACCTCGGGATGGCCACCGCCAACTCGCTGGCGGGGGTGCGCAACGGCGCCCGACAGGTCGAGTGCACCATCAACGGCATCGGCGAGCGGGCCGGCAATGCGGCGATGGAGGAAATCGTGATGGCCATCCATACGCGTCAGGATTTCTTCGCCAATCTGACCACCGGCATCGACACCCGCCAGATTTACCGCACCAGCCAGCTGGTTTCTCAGCTGACCGGCTTTGTCATTCAGCCCAACAAGGCCATCGTCGGCAAGAACGCCTTTGCCCACGAATCCGGCATTCATGTGGACGGCATCCTCAAGAAACGCGAAACCTATGAAATCATGACGCCGCAGATGATTGGACTGGAGGGCTCGCGTGTTGTGCTCGGCCGCCATTCCGGACGGCACGCCTTTGTGGACCGCTGCCGGCAGCTGGGCTACAATCTCTCAGAAAACGAGGTCGAAATCGCCTATCAGAAATTCCTCGAACTGGCCGACCGAAAAAAAGAAATCTTTGACGAAGACATCGCCGCCATTATCAGCGACGAAGTCCGTGCCGTGGAACAGACATACCAGCTGGAGTATCTGCTGGTTGCCTGCGGAACCGGAACGATTCCGACCGCCAGTGTGCGGATTCGCGCCGGTCAGGAAACCCTTCAGGCCGCTGCCTGCGGCGACGGCCCAGTCGATGCCGCCTATGAGGCCATCCGCCAGGCCACCGGAAAGGCCCCAAAACTGGATTCCTACTCCATTCGGGCCATCACGGAAGGCAAAGAAGCCCTCGGCGAAACCACCGTGCGGATTCAGAATGAAAACGGCCGGCGGTTTATCGGGCGCGGTGTGTCCACCGACATTATTGAAGCCAGCGCCAAGGCCTACGTGGACGCCATAAACCGGATGGTGGCCGCCGAACACAACGGCTCCACAGACCAGCCCAAAGCGGTCCTGTAAAAAAGCTTTCGCCTTTATGAATTTCAACTTTAGAATTTAGGGTTTAGAACTTAGGATTTAGGATTTAACCCTTAGAATTTCTTTGCGGAGCAAAGTATGGGAATGACGATTACGGAAAAGATTCTTGCCCGGGCCGCCGGCAAAGCGTCGGTCAAGGCCGGCGATTTGATTAACGCCAAAATCAATCTGATTATGTGCCACGACGTAACGACGCCGCCGGCTATTTCGATGCTTAAGAAGCACGGCATCGACCGCGTCTTTGACCCGGAGAAAATCGTCGTCACGCCCGACCACTTCCAACCCGCCAAAGACATCCCCAGTGCGGAACTGCACAAGCGGCTGGACCGTTGGGCCCGTGAAAAGAACATCCGCTATTACTACCTGCTCGGGCGGGCCGGCGTCTGTCATGCCCTGCTGCCGGAACAGGGCCATATCCGTCCGGGCGAGGTGATTGTCGGCGGCGACTCGCACACCTGCACCTACGGCGCCTTTGCGGCTTTTTCGACCGGCATCGGCTCGACGGACCTGGCCGCCGCCATCGCCACAGGAATGCTCTGGTTCAAAGTGCCCGCCTCGATGAAGTTCGTTCTGAACGGCACCCTCGGCCCCGGCGTCTGCAGCAAAGACGTCATTTTAGAGGTCATCCGCCGCATCGGCACCGACGGCGCTCTGTATCGGGCGATGGAGTTCGTCGGCCCGGCCCTCAAACAGATGAGCATGGAGGCCCGAATGACCATCACCAATATGGCCATCGAAGCGGGCGGCAAAAGCGGCATCATCGGCTTTGACGAAACCACGCGGGCCTACCTGGAAGGCCGTCTGAAAGGCAAAACCGACTACACCGTCTTTGAATCCGACCCGGACGCCCAGTATATCTCCACAGAGACAATCGACTGCTCGAAACTGGAGCCGATGGTTGCCTTTCCGCATCTGCCCAGCAACGGTCGGCCCATTTCGGAGTGTGCCGGGCTGCCGATGGACCAGGCCTATATCGGCAGCTGCACGAACGGACGCATCGAAGACATGCGGCAGGCCGCCGCGGTAATGAAAGGCCGCACGGTCAAAATCCGCACCGTCGTTGTGCCCGCCACGCCCCACATCTGGAAACAGATGATTGACGAAGGGCTGGCGCAGATTTTCTACGATGCCGGCTGCGTCATCAGCGCCCCGACCTGCGGCGCGTGCCTGGGCGGATTTATGGGCATTCTGGCCGAAGGCGAACGGTGCATCAGCACCACCAACCGAAACTTCGTCGGGCGGATGGGACATCCCAAGAGCGAGGTCTATCTGGCCGGCCCCGCCGCCGCCGCCGCCAGCGCCGTGGAAGGAAAACTGACCGATCCGAGGAAATACTTGGGAAAATCCTAAATCCTAAACCCTAAATCCTAAACTCGAAACTGCAAGAACGAAATGAATCAGAAAGAAAGTTCTAAACATTATGATTTGGAAGAGCGAACCTATCAATTTGCCAGAAGGGTCAGAGATTTTATCAAGAAGCTCCCGAAAACGATATCCAACATCGAAGATTCTCGGCAGCTGGTTAAAGCATCGGGTTCAGTAGGAGCTAATTACAGAGAAGCAAACGAAGCATTGAGCAAAAAAGACTTCATAATGAGAGTAAAAATATGCCGAAAAGAATCTAAAGAAAGCCGTTACTGGCTTGGACTAATCGACATCGGACAAAATAAAGACCTCGAGACAGAAAGGCGGTATTTGGAGAATGAAGCAATCGAACTGACACATATCTTCGGTGCTATTGTTACAAAAAGCAAATAATCTTCTGAGCAGTTTCGTCTGTCAATTTTCAAACTGTTCAGGATTTAGTGTTTAGGATTTAGTGTTTAGGATTTAGTGTTTAGGATTTAGAAATTACCTTTAGTGTTTGGAGTTATATATGCCCAAAGCTCATGTGTACAAACGCGACCACATCAATACCGATGAAATCATTCCGGCCCGGTATCTGAATACCGACAATGTCGCCGAACTGGCCAAACACTGTCTGGAAGACCTGGACCCGGGCTTTGTAAAGAAATGCGCCCCCGGCGATGTGATTGTCGCCGGCGATGATTTCGGCTGCGGCTCGTCGCGGGAGCACGCCGTCTGGGCCATTCAGGGGGCCAAAGTCGGCGCCGTCATCGCCCATTCCTTCGCCCGCATCTTCTACCGCAACTGCATCAACGGCGGCTTTTACCCCATCGAACTGCCCGAAGCCCTCGAAAAAATCCGCGACGGCGATGAACTCCAAATCGATTACGAAGCCGGCACCATCCGCAACAAGACGCAGAACACAACCATCCGGTTTACTCCCCTGCCGGACTTCGCCCTGGCCATCATCCGCGACGGCGGTCTCCTGGAACACATAAAGAAAAAGGAAAAGGGGAAAACGGAAAATGTCCGCTGAAAAAGAAACATTTGTCAAGGAACCCGAAAAGCGGTTCTATTTCAAAAATTCTTGCCTCCAGTGTATGAACGTGTAAAGGGAAACGATAGTTTTTCCCTTTGCCTTGTCCTTTTTCCTTTTCTCTTTTGCCTTTTTACTTATGAAGCAGCGGGCTGAACGAAATCGGACGATCGGCCTGACGGAAACGGAAAGGCAGGCGTATGCCAAACGGCTTATCCGGCTGGATCGCCCGGTCCGGGGTAAGGAGATTCTGGATACCACCATCTGTCAGGATATGCAGGAGGCCTGTCGGTTCCTGCCGGACGGCATTGCAGACCTGCTCTTTCTGGACCCGCCGTACAACCTGAACAAGGCCTTCAATGGACGAACCTTCAAAAAAACCTCTTCGGAGCAGTATGCCGCCCGGCTGGACGCTTGGCTGGCACCGCTCCTGCGGCTGCTGAAGCCGACCGCTTCAATTTATATCTGTTCGGACTGGCGCGGCTCTTCCGCCGTCCAGACCGTCGCAGAAAAGTATTTCATCATCCGCAACCGCATCACCTGGGAGCGGGAAAAAGGCCGCGGGGCCAAAACCAACTGGAAAAACTGCTCGGAGGATATCTGGTTCTGCACTGTTTCCGACCGGTACACCTTCAACGTGGACGCCGTCAAACTCAAACGCCGTGTCCTGGCCCCCTATACCCATCCGGACGGACGCCCCAAAGACTGGCAGCCGGAAAAAGAGGGCCCTTTTCGCCTGACCGCCCCCTCCAACCTCTGGACCGACCTGACGGTCCCCTTTTGGTCGATGCCCGAAAACACGGATCATCCTACCCAGAAACCGGAGAAACTGCTGGCCAAAATCATCCTGGCTTCCTCCAACCCCGGCGATGTCATCCTGGACCCCTTCCTCGGCTCCGGCACTACTTCCGTGGTTGCAAAAAAACTGAACCGACGCTATATTGGCATCGAAATTGACCCTTTGTTTGCCTGTCTGGCGGAAAAACGTCTCCTGCTGGCGGATACGGATAAAACCATACAGGGCTACGCAGACGGCGTCTTTTGGGAACGAAACGCAAGACCCACATAAAAAAGCAACAAAAAATCTGAAGAAATGGAAAGGATGCGGTTGGATGAAGACGTACAAGATTGCCGTCATCGGCGGAGACGGCACCGGCCCGGAAGTCATTGCGGAAGCAGTCAAGGTTATGGATGCGGCCGCCGCCAAGTTCGGCTTTAAAACGGACAAAACCTATTTTGATTTCGGCGGCGAGCGATACAAACGCACCGGCGAAACCCTGCCGGACAGTGCCGTTGAAGAGCTCAAAAAGTTTGACGCTATTTTGCTGGGGGCCATCGGGCATCCGGATGTCGCTCCGGGCATTCTCGAAAAGGGCATTCTGCTCAAGCTCCGCTTCGCCCTCGACCAGTACATCAACCTGCGGCCCGTCCGGCTCTTCCCGGGCGTCGAAACCCCCATCAAAGGCAAAGGTCCGAAGGAAATCGACTACGTGGTGGTTCGGGAAAATACCGGCGATGCCTATACCGGCACCGGCGGCATCACGATGAAAGGAACCCCCCACGAGGTCGCTGTTCAAACCGCCGTATACACGCGCTTTCAGGTGGAACGCTGCCTGCGCTATGCGTTTGAATACGCCCGCAAGTACGGCAAAAAAGCACGCGGCGTCGGACCGGAAAACACCGTTGGTCTGGTCGGAAAAACCAACGTGCTCACCTACATTTACGACCTCTGGGAACGCGCCTTCCACGAAATCGGCAAAAAGGATTATCCCGATATCCGCCGGGACTATTACCACGTGGATGCCTGCTGCATGTGGATGGTGAAAAATCCGGAATGGTTTGACGTGCTGGTAACCGGCAATATGTTCGGCGACATCATCACGGACCTGGGCGCCATCACGCAGGGCGGAATGGGCATCGCCGCCGGCGGCAACATCAATCCGGAAGGCGTTTCCATGTTCGAGCCCATCGGCGGCTCGGCCCCGAAATACACCGGACAGGGTGTCATCAATCCGCTGGCCGCCATCTGTGCCATGCAGATGATGCTCCAGACGCTCGGCGAAGAAAAAGCCGCTCAAAAGGTGGAAGACGCTGTCAAATATGTTACCGCCAACAAACTCAAATCTCTGGCGGCAGGCAAAATGGGCTATTCGACATCTCAGGTCGGCGACCTTGTAGCCGAAAAAGTGGCTGAATAGAAAAAACGACAGAGGGCACTCCTGCGGGAAATGCCCTCTGTCATTCAATCCATTCAAGAAAGGAGTTTAATATGGGCAAACATCTTTCCTTTTTCCTTGCCGCCGCTTGGATCGGCTTGATTTGTACAACCGTCCGGGCCGGAGCCCCGACGCAAAATCTGCTTCAAAATCCCTCATTCGAAAACGGTTCTCTGGAAAATCCTGACTCTTGGATTCGTTCCGCCTGGGCCGGACAGGCTGATGCAGTCATTGTTCAGGAAGGCCGCCGCAATTCCCGCTGTGCCAAAATCACCTCCGAAGGGGCCGATGCCGCCTGGTCGCAAACCGTGTCCATTCAGAAGTGGGGACGGTATCGGCTCAGCGGCTGGGTCAAAACCGAAAACATTGTCCCCAAAGGCGGACAGGGAGTCCTGCTGAATGTCCACGGAATGGACGGCGCGCAAACCCGAGCCCTGACGGGAACCAACGATTGGACACGCCTTCAGTGTGAATTTGACATTGCCGGCATCAATCAAATTATGATTAACTGCCTTTTCGGAGGATGGGGACAAGCCGCCGGAAGGGCCTGGTTTGACGACATCTCTCTCGAATTGCTCCAGGAGAAAAAACCCTCTTCAGAAACCATTACAATGTCCATTCAAATTGACCCGTCCAAGCCGTCTGAACCCATCTCGAAATACATCTACGGCCAGTTTATTGAACATCTCGGACGCTGCATCTACGGCGGTATCTGGGCGGAAATGCTCGAAGACCGAAAGTTTTACTTTGCCGTACCGGCGTCCGGTCCAGTCTGGCGGACTACCCGCGAGCAGGCCCGCGTCCTGGCTGACTCCCCCTGGAAGGTCATCGGCCCATCGAATGCCGTTTCAATGACCAGCGAAGCACCGCTGTCCGGCAAACACTGTCCGCGTATCTCTTTGGCCAATGGACAAGCCGGTATTTTCCAGGAGGAACTGGCAGTTCTGAAAGGCAAAGAATATACCGGACGGGTTGTTCTCCGGGGAAGTCCCTCTGCCGCTCCAATCCAGGTCCGCTTGGTCTGGGGCAGCAATTCTGGGGAGGGCCAAACTGTCACAATTTCCTCGATTACCGACTCCTTCCAGCCCTATCCGTTTGCCTTCGAGGCGGGGGCGGACAGTGAAAACGCACGGCTTGAAATTGTAGGCACCGGCAAAGGCACCTTTGACATCGGAGCCGTTTCGCTGATGCCCGCCGACAACGTCAAGGGCTTCCGCAAAGACACCCTCGAACTGCTTAAGAAACTGAACAGCCCCGTTTATCGCTGGCCCGGCGGCAATTTTGTCAGCGGATACGATTGGCGCGACGGTTTGGGCGACCGGGACCGCCGGCCCACCCGAACCAACCCCGCCTGGACCGGTATTGAAACCAACGACGTCGGCATCCACGAATTTGTTGAATTGTGCCGGCTCATTAACGCCGAACCGATGATTGCCGTCAACACAGGATTCGGAGATGCCTACTCCGCCGCCGCCGAAGTCGAATACTGCAACGGTTCGGTCAATACTCCCAACGGCAAATGGCGGGCGGAAAACGGCCATCCTGAACCCTTCGGCGTCAAGTGGTGGTGTGTCGGCAACGAAATGTTCGGTCGCTGGCAGCTGGGCTATATGTCCATCAATCACTATGTGCTTAAGCACAACTGGGTTGAAGAAAAGATGCGTCAGGTTGACCCGACTATCAAAACCATCGGCGTCGGCGAGGCCGGAGACTGGTCCGAACAGATGCTCCGGCACTGTGCAGACCATATGAATCTTATCAGCGAGCATTTTTACTGCCAGAATCGGCCGGACCTGACCGCCCACGTCCGGCAAATCCCCGATGCCATTCGAAACAAATGCGATGCCCATCGCCGCTATCGCCGGGAATTGCCTTCCCTGCAGGGCAAGGATATCCGGATTGCAATGGATGAATGGAACTACTGGTACGGCCCGCACGTCTTCGGCGAGCTGGGCACCCGATATTTTATGAAAGACGCGCTGGGCATCGCCGCCGGCCTGCACGAATACTTCCGCAACACCGATATCTGCTTTATGGCCAATTACGCCCAGACCGTCAACGTCATCGGCTGCATCAAAACCACCAAGACGGCAGCCGGTTTCGATGCGACCGCCTATCCTCTGATGCTCTACCGGCAGGAATTCGGCACCATTCCCGTGCAGGTGTCCGGCTGGAATGAAAAACTCGACGTCGCCGCCGCCCTGACGGAGGATACCCGCTTCCTGACGATTGGCTTTGTCAATGCAACCTTCGATACTTATCAGGTCAAGGTCGAACTTCAGGCCCTCAAGCCCGCCGGCAAAGCCCAGGGCTGGATGATTGCTCACGAAGACCCGCTGGCCTACAACGACCCCGGGCAACCCCCGGTCATCGACATCCAGACCCTCCCCGCGGCGGACTGGACGGGCAGTCTGACCCTAAAGCCCATCAGCATCACGCTTTACAAAATCCCTGTCCGCTGACGGATTTTGCCGAAAAACCGCTTTGCAAAACGCCGGGGCATCTTTACAACCCCGGCGTTTTTCTTTATCCTGTCGGTTCCGAATCCATACGATGAGGGAAGCACAATGCCGGCCAACCTGACACCCGAATACAAAAAAGCCGACGAGCAATACCGGGCCGCAACCACCGATGAAGAACGCCTGCTGGCCCTCGAGGAGATGCTCCGCACCATCCCCAAGCACAAGGGCACCGAACACATGCAGGCCGACATCAAGCGCCGCATCAGCAAACTGCGCGAAACGCTCGAAAGCCGTGCCAAAAAAGGCGGCGGCAAACATACCGACCTGTTCCATATCCCAAAATCCGGCGCCGGCCAGGTCGCCCTCATCGGCACCCCCAACAGCGGCAAAAGCTCCATTTTAGCCGCCCTCACCAATGCCCCGGTCATTGTCGCCGACTACCCCTTCTCCACTGACAAGCCCGTTCCCGGGATGGCCCCGTTTGAGGACATCCAAATCCAGCTGGTCGATACCCCCCCGATTACCGCCGACTACGCCGCCCCGGGGCAGGTCAATGTCTATCGCGGGGCCGACCTGATAGCTATCGTAATCGACCTGTCCGGCGACGTCCTCGAACAAATGGACATCTGCACTCGGTATCTCGACTCGCACCGGCTGATTCTGGACGAGAATACTCCGGCTTTTACCGAATCCGGCAGCCCGCTCGGCCGCAAAACCTTCGTCATCGCAACCAAAGCCGACATCGCCCCCGCCGGCACATTGCAGACCCTGAAAGAATTAACCGAGCGGCCGTTTGAGTTTATCGAAATCTCGACAAAAACAGGACAGAATCTGGACCTGCTGATGCGGCGAATCTTTGAAATGCTCGATGTAGTGAGGATTTACGCCAAAAAGCCCGGGCACGAGCCGGACTTTAAGGACCCATTTACGCTGCCGCGGGGCTCCACCGTTATCGACCTGGCCTATAAAATCCACCGCGACCTGGCCGAGCAGCTCAAATTCGCCCGCGCCTGGGGCGCCCCCGGCATCCACGACGGCCAGAACGTCCCGCGGGACCACGTTTTGTCCGATAAAGAAATCATCGAGCTGCATTTCCCATAATTAACCACAGATTTCACGGATTACACAGAAATCAAAAAGAAAATAATCATTAACCACGGATTTTCTCGGATTTACACGGATTTAATTCTTTCGGGATTATAAATAAATACAGAATCTGTGAAATCTGCCCGTCGGGCAAGCCCGCCGCGGCAAGTGTAATCTGTGGTTAAACGAAATCCTTCAGTGGCCAGACGCCAGTCATCAGTTATCAGTCATCAGTTATCAGTCATCAGTTATCAGAGAACTGTTATCCTGCAATTTCGTTTGCCCTCTGCCTTCATTTTTTTTCAAATCTGTGAAATCTGCGTAATCTGTGGTTAATTGGTTCTCTTTTGTAATCCGTGTAATCTGCGGTTAATTCCCCCCTTTTTTTGGCCGATAAAATCCATCAATGATGCTCTGTTTAGAGACAATGATTTGGCTCCTTGAAAATCCGTGGTTAATTGGTTTTTTATAATCTGAGTAATCCGCCCGTCGGGCAAGCCCGCCGCGGCAAGTGTAATCTGTGGATAATAAATGAAATCCGTGGTTAAATGGTTTCTTATAATCTGAGTAATCCGCCCGTCGGGCAAGCCCGCCGCGGCAAGTGTAATCTGTGGTTCAAAATGAAATCTGCGGTTCAAAAGCATTCGGCCTTTACGCTGGTGGAGCTGATGATTGTCGTGGCAATCTTAGGCATTTTAGCGGCCCTAATCCTTCCGGAGGTCCAGGGCTATTCTCAGCGGGCCAAGGAAGCCGCCGCCAAAGAAAACCTGCGTATCCTCCGCGACGCCATCGAACGCTATGCCCTCGACCACAACGGCGTACCACCAGGATATCCCGGCAATGACCCTACAAAAACACCAAGTTCCCTCTTTGTTTTTAGCCAGCTTACAATCGTTAACAAATATCTCCGGCGAATTCCAAAGAATCCTTTTAACGGATATTCTTCTTTTTATATCGTCAACAATGGAACCATAACAGATGGCATGGCGATTACATTGCCTCATGGGTGGGTTTATCAGCCGTCAACAAAAACAATTAAAATCAATTATACCGGCAAAGATAGTCAGGGGCAGCAATATTTTGATTATTAGTCTGAATAATGGGCTTGTCGAATTTCTTCAATACATCCCCTTTAACTTTTCAATGTCAACCTTTTCAAAAACTATATCGCCTTGATCTTCTGAACCCTCTTCGAAAGGCAGTTCATAGTTTACGTAGGATTTATCTGCCGTCGATGCTACGTATTTAGGAAAGGTGATCCATTGTGCTGTCCATGTTGTCTGACCTTCTTGGGGCACTTTCCCGATAAAAACATCTCGACTCGAACCTTTGACTTGATCGCCGCCTACATCATAGAGGAAATTTTTTAATGTAATTTCAATGCTTACAGTTTGAGTCTTTCCGTCATATTGAACAAGCCAAGGACCCGGTTCCAGAATCGCCTGTCCATTATTAATTAGAGGAATTGTTGTGGTTTTGCCGGCTACTAACTTTGCTCTTCCAATATGGTGCTGCAGCCGAGTCAGGTACCCTCTTTCATCAATTTTGAATATCCACCCTAATTCCTCATTCTGCCAAATACCTTTCATACTCTCAGGAAAACGGTCTGCATCTATCAAAACAACCTGGGTGGCATTGGGGTCAAACGAAATAGGCTGCTGCTTCTGATGCCCTTTCTGGCAGCCGGCAAGAATGGAAAAAAACGCTATACACAAAAAAATCAAAACATTCATACGTTCCCTCGCACTATCAGGCAGGTTTAAGGTCATTAATAAAATAATATCATTTTATTATTTCTAAATCAATAAAAAAGCCCTCCTGTGCGGGGAGGGCTTTTTATCAGACACGCGTGAGTTCGTTCACGTCTTCCGGTTCTCGGGAACCTTCCTTATTTGCGGCGAAGGAATAGGCCGCCCAGTCCCAAAAGCAGCATCGATGCCGGCTCAGGAATAACATAAGCCG
>DAOSUR010000012.1 GCA_035378985.1 Anaerohalosphaeraceae bacterium | reverse complement strand
ATTGTAACTGACCTATGCCTGAGAGCAAGCCACAACCCTTTTTCCAAAGAAGATTTTTAATTTCGCATTGTAACTGACCTATGCCTGAGAGCAAGCCACATAAAGTCAAAAATGACTGTTGCGGGGGGGGGACATACATTCCAAATTCATCTCTGTCTGCGCTGCGGCGAGGGAAAAGAATCGTGTCCTATCTGATCAAAGAATCTCTGCCTTCTTTTGTTTGAAGAATAGCCCCGTTCTGTGAAATCCGCGCAATCTGTGGTTCTTCGTTTCGCCTTGAATCTGTGTAATCCGAGAAATCTGTGGTGAATAAAAATGTGTCCTGCGGAATCCGCAGTTAGTACTCCTCCGGATGGAAGAACTCCGCATCCTCCAGCCACTGCTTGGGCCGCGAGACCAGCTCAATCAGATTCTCCAGCAGCTCTTCGTGCCGTTCCTCTTCCTCCGCCAGACGCTGGAAAATCTGCTTCTGCTCCGGCCGCTCGGCCTGGTCCGCCCTGTCCAGATAAAACGCCCGGCTCTTTTGTTCAATCTCCAGTGCCTGCCGATACAGATGAATCTGGTCCGTCTCGATCACAAATGTTTCACCGTATTCCTTTGCCCGCCGAAAAATATTCTTCGCATTCGCCAGAACATCCGCCGCCTCCGTCTGGGCCCCCGCCGGCTGCTGTGCGGCCATCGCCCGAATAACTGCCGCATGCTTGTCCTCCTCCTCCGCCAGCATCCGCAGGACCTGCTGAACCGATGGATTCGGAGATTTCCCCGCCAGTTCCCGGTAAAACGCCGCCCCCTCATTTTCCATCTGAATCGCGTAGTCGAAGATAGACATTTTTTGTCCCTCGTGTATACATTTTTTGTAAATCACTCTACTTGAACTTTTCAGCCTTTGCAAAACTTATTTGCAATTACGCCCCACAAAGGTTGTCTGTTTCCGGCAAATATGGTATTTTCAATCCGCTTTTTAACGATGTGAAAGGTGTTTGAAAACAGGATGTCTTGGAGGAACAACGCGGACATATGCCTTTTCAGCCCGAAAAACAGGGTTTTGTTCTTTGGCTGACCGGCTTAAGCGGCTCCGGTAAGACCACATTAGCCGACCAAGTTGCCCAACTCCTCACTGCGCAGGGCCGAAAAGTCGAACGCCTCGACGGCGACACCCTCCGCAGCCTCTTTCCCAACACGGGTTTCGATCGAAAATCCCGCGATGAACACATCCGGCGAGTCGGCTGGGTCGCCAGCCGGCTTGAACACCACGGTGTTATCGTAATTGCTTCATTCATCTCGCCTTACAGAGAATCCCGACAGTTCGTCCGCAATTTGTGCAAACACTTTATCGAGGTGTACGTAAAGGCTTCGCTGGATGAGTGTAAACGGCGGGATGTTAAGGGTTTATATCAAAAAGCCCAGGCCGGACAGATTCAGCAGTTCACCGGTCTGGATGACCCGTATGAAGAGCCCCAGCATCCGGAACTTGTCGTCGATACCGAACACAATCCGATAAATGTATGTGTCGACCAAATAATGGCTTACATCAGACCGTACCTGTGAGAGTCTATGGCTGACCATCTCGACCAACTCGAAAACCTCAGCATCCACATCCTTCGGGAGGCCTACGCCAACTTCAAGAACCTGTGTATGCTCTGGTCTATCGGCAAGGACAGCACGGCGCTTCTCTGGCTGGCCCGCAAGGCCTTTCTGGGGCATGTTCCTTTTCCGTTAGTCCATATAGACACAAAGTTTAAGATTCCGGAGATGATTGAGTACCGCGACCGTCTGACACGCCAGTGGCAGCTGGATATGATTTACGGCATCAATACGGAAGCCCTCGAGCGAAAAGAGACCTTTCCGGACGGTAAAGTGGATCGGCTCCGCTGCTGTAAGCTCCTGAAAACCGAGGCACTTAAGAACACCCTGAGCGGTGCCTGGCCCCGGTATCGGTTTAATCATTCCGCCGACCGCTACGAGATAGACCCCAATCACGAACCCTTCACGGGGGTTATCGTGGGACTGCGGGCCGATGAAGAAGGTTCCCGTTCCAAAGAACGCTATTTTTCCAAACGCGACCGCTCCAGTGAATGGGACATTGCCGACCAGCCGCCGGAGTTCTGGAATCAGTACAAAACCGATTTCGCCCCCGGCACCCATGTGCGGATTCATCCGCTGCTGGACTGGACGGAACTGAATATCTGGGAGTATATCGAGCGGGAAAAGATTCCGACGGTTTCCCTGTACTACGACCAGGGAAACGGAAAACGCTATCGTTCGCTCGGATGCTGGCCGTGCACCTTTCCCATAAACTCCACAGCCAAGAATCCGAAGGAGATTATCGAAGAGCTGCGCAGCGGACAGCTGAAAAACATTGCCGAACGCAGCGGACGGGCACAGGATGCCGAAGACGGCGGCGGGCTGGAAACCCTCCGGCGGGAAGGATATATGTAAAAGGAGGACAGCAGACGGATGAATTCTGCAGCCGATGAAAAGATGAATATTGTTGTTGCCGGGCATGTGGATCACGGCAAAAGCACCGTCATTGGCCGTCTCCTGACCGATACCGATTCTCTGCCGAAAGGCAAACTCGAGCAGATTCAGGAGCTGTGCCGTCGGACCAGCCGGCCTTTCGAATACGCTTTTCTGCTGGATGCGCTCAAGGATGAGCAGGCGCAGGGGATTACGATTGATTCCGCCCGGATTTTCTTTAAGTCCCCCAAGCGGCATTATCTGATTCTTGATGCGCCGGGGCATATCGAATTTCTGCGGAATATGGTTACCGGGGCCTCGCATGCGGAGGCGGCCCTGCTGGTGATTGATGCCGCTGAAGGCGTTCGGGAAAATTCCCGTCGGCACGGCTATATGCTCTCTATGCTCGGGGTTCATCAAATCGCTGTCCTCATCAACAAGATGGATTTGGCGGGATGGAGCCGCGATACGTTCGAAAAGATTGCAGACGAATACAAATGCTTTCTGCAGGAAATCGGTCTGTCGGCCTCATTTATTCCCGTCAGCGGAACGACGGGGGACAATATTGCCCGCCGCAGCGGGCGGATGACGTGGTACGAGGGGCCGACGGTGCTGGAGACGCTCGACGCCTTTATCAAAGAGCCGCTGCCGGTGGACAAACCCTTCCGAATGCCCGTGCAGGATGTGTACAAATTTACACGAGCGGGCGACCAGCGCCGCATCGTCGTTGGAACGGTGGAAACCGGCGCGGTTCGTCCCGGAGATGAGCTGATTTTTTATCCATCCGGCAAAAAGAGCCGCGTCAAGACACTCGAACGATTCGGTTCGCCGCCTCCACAGGCGTATGAAGCCGGTCAGGCCGCCGCCTTCACGCTCGAAGAGCAGATTTACCTGACGCGCGGCCAAATCGCTGTCCGGGCCGGCGAGCCCGCCCCGGAAGTTGGTCGGCGTTTCCAGGTTCATCTGTTCTGGATGGGTCGGGAGCCCCTGCGGGCCGACAAAGACTACCTCATCAAGGTCGGCACGGCCAAGCAGCCGATGCGCGTTGAGAAGATTCTTTCTGTGATGGATTCCTCCGATTTGCGGGTTAAAACTGAGCAGGATTTTGTCGGATACCACGATGTGGCGGACTGCATTCTGCAGACGGCGCGGGCGGTGGCGTTTGACTTGTCCGACCGATTCCCGACCCTCAGCCGTTTTGTGATTGTGGATGAGTATGAAATCCGCGGCGGCGGACTGATTCGTAAGGTCCTTCCGGATGCCGAAGAGCCGCTTCGCCAGCGCGTAATGCAGCGAAACCTCAAGTGGGCGATGAGCACCCTCAGCCGCGAACAGCGCTGGGAACGCTACAGCCAAAAGGCCGCTTTGGTTTTGATTACCGGCCGCAAAAATGTCGGCAAAAAGACCCTGGCCCGTGCTTTGGAGCGGAAGCTCTTTGCGGAGGGCAAACTGGTATACTTTATGGGAATCGCCAATGTGCTCTATGGGGTGGATGCCGACATTAAAACGCCCGGGCCGGACACATCCCACCGGCCGGAGCACCTGCGGCGGCTCGGCGAAGTGGCCAACCTGATGCTCGATGCCGGACTGATTCTGATTGTGACGGCCATCGGCCTGACGCAAAGCGATTTGGAGATTATTCGAACCGCCGTGGACAGCGATTTGGTTGAGGTCGTCTGGCTTGGACCGGACATGACTGATATTCAGGCCGATTTGCAGCTCGAAAATCCGGACAATCCGGACGAGGCCGCCGGGCAGATTAAGCGGCTCCTGCAGCAGAAGGGGATTATCTTCAGTGTGTGAACGGAAGCGGGGGCAGAGGATGGATGCCGATTTGCAGCGGATTGAACAGGCCCTTCTGGCCGCGCAGGAAGCGGCGGCTCGCTTTACACCCGGGCGAATCGCCTCTGAAAAAAAAGCCGGCGGCGACCCTGTGACGCAGGCCGATCTTCTGCTGGATAAGGTCTTGAAAGAAGCCCTGCTGGGGCCTTCGGAAGGGTGGCTTTCTGAAGAGACCGCCGACGATTTAAGCCGGCTGGGGAAAAAACGGGTCTGGATTGTGGATCCGCTGGACGGCACGCGCGAGTTTGTCGAAGGCATTCCGGAGTGGTGCATTTCCGTGGCGCTGGTGGAGGGGGGCAGTCCGGTCGCGGCGGGCATCTGCAATCCGGCGGCCGGGCAGATTTTTTTGGGCAGCCGTTCATCGGGGGTTACGCTCAACGGACAGCCGGTCCGGGTCAGCAGCAAAGCGGACCTGAAGGGGGCCAGGATTTTGGCCAGCCGCAGCGAGGTCAGACGGGGTGAATGGAAGCGTTTTGAAGGGGCCGGCTTTGAGATTGTTCCGATGGGTTCGGTGGCTTATAAACTGGCTCTGGTGGCTGCCGGGCTGGCGGATGGAATGTTTACCCTGGTGCCCAAAAATGAATGGGATGTAGCGGCCGGGGTTTGTCTTATGGAGGCCGCCGGCGGCCGATGGGAGGCGTCCGAATCCAGACGGCAGTTCAATCAGCCCAATCCTCTCCTGAAGGGCCTCTGGGCAGCCAATTCGTATCTCATTTTCAAATTGCAGGAGCTGTCAGAATGAAGCAGAGATTAGAGTGGTGGGTTGATGTCATGGATTATTTGAGGCGATACCGCTGGGTTCTTTTGTTTGTCTCTATAGCTCTGCCTCTTGTTTATGGTGCTTACCAATTTTTCTGGGTTGGCGGTTATCAGATCTCCATTTGCTACTTTCCAACAAAGATGAGTTATCAGGAATATTTGGTTTTTCAGAGCCGTTTTTTTGACATGAAAAATTTAGAGCGGATTGTCGAACGGCTGGGCGACCGGGAGTGGAAAGAGGCAATTGCGATCCGAAAAAGACCGGAACGTCTGCAAAAATTTGTCTGCTTTGAAACCTGGCCGGAATTGGATGATAAAAGGATTTTGCCCAATTTGAAGAGGCAGATTATTCCGATTGAGCCGGAACAGTCGGTGGTTCGGATAGAAATTCTTCTGCAGGCCAGGGAAAAAGAATTTTTGTCCCTTCTGGCTGAAACGATTCAGGTAAATCTGACGGAAGATTTGCTCTTGGATTTGTTGATGGAAAATCTAAAGGAGAAGATTCGAAACTGCCGGGCAGCTATTGCGGATTATCAGAGGGATCGTGCGCGTTCAAAGGAGGAAGTGCAGCAGAAGCAAAAACTCCTTTCTGCTCTCAAAAATCTGCCGCCGGCGGAGACCGCTGCAAAGCTTTCGGATTATGCTGTTGAGTTTAATGTAGAGAATCAAGGAGTGCATCTGCCGTTGTCGATGCAGATTCAAGCTTTGGAAATGGAGACTTTGCAGGCAGCAAGTGCGTTGGAATCAAAAAGAGCAGATTGTGAGCGAAATGAGCGTTTTTTGAAGGTTTATGAACGATTGCTGGAGGTTCTTAAGGAAAATCAGGAAAAGAAAACATCACTGAGTTTAGAAACCTATAAGCAGAAGTTAAAATCGATTTTGGAAGAAACGCGGGAGCCGGATTGGCAGGATTTGATATCGGCGGAGCTGCGGGAAGCAGAAAACCTGGCGATGGGATTCACTTTTTATCAACTGCCTCTCCAAAGGACAATGAGTGTTGAACAGCTGTGGGGGACGATGATCCGGCTGTTTTTCGGCAGTCTTTTGATGATGCTGTTTCTGATTTTCTGTTTGCAGCCGGCGTCACCTGAGATGGAAAAAGGGATTCAGAAAGACGGAATCGGCGGGACAGAGAACGAATGAATCTGGTGCACAGAACCTTGTCCGGAATCGGTGCTCTGATGATTAGCCAGCTGGTCCAGGGAATCGGACAACTTGTGATCCTAATGATTCTGGCGCGGCTGGTCGGCAAAGAGCCGTTTGGGGTTCTGACGGCAGCCACGATGCTGATTTATTTTGCCTCGATTTTCACTACAGTCGGAGTCGGTCCTGCACTGATTCAAACCCCTCATTTGACAGCGGTTCATGTAAGTACCGGGCTTGTTTTTTCCGTGCTGTGCGGCGCAGTGCTTTCTTTGTTTTTATTTGCAGCAGCTCCTATGGCCGGGAAATTCTTCGGCAATGAACAGGTTATCAAAATTATTCGGACTCTGTGCTGGATTTATCCGATTGAATCAGCGGGTTTGGTGGCTCAGTCGCAGCTGCGTCGAAATTTGAAATTCGGGACAATTGCTTTGATTGAGTCGGCATCTTACATCGGAGGATACGGGATTATCGGGATTGGATTGGCCCTTGGCGGCTTTCAGGTATGGGCCTTGGTTTGGGCGGTTTTTTGTCAGACAGTCTGCCGTAATATTTTGTTTGTTCTGATGGGCCCGCGTCTGTTTGTTTTGAGTTTTAACGGAGCACTTCTAAAGGAGATGCTGATGTTCGGCGGAGGGGTTACGGCCTCTCAAATTGCCGGATATTGGGCGTCGCAGGCGGATAAGATGATTGTGGGAAGGCTCCTCGGAATGACGGCACTGGGGGTGTACGGGCGGGCGATTGCGATGACGACAACCATTGCCCGTTTTTTCGGACAGACGCTGGCTCGGGTGTTGTTTCCTGTTTTTAGCCGTGTGCAGAAGGATGAGCATCTTTTGGCCAGCGCTTTTGAAAAGGGGATTCAGGGAATTGCTCTGATTACAATGCCGTTGTCGCTTTTAGGGGTTGTCTGCGGGCGCGAGCTGATTCTGATTCTGCTGGGACCTGCCTGGGAAGAGACAATTGTGCCGTTTCAGATTGTCTCGGCGGGGCTGTTTTTCCGGACAGCTGTTAAAGTCGGAGATTCAATTACCATGGCGCGGGGGGCCGTATATCGGAGGACCTGGCGTCAGTATATGTATTTGTTAACGGTGATGATTTTTTCTTTGGGGGGAAGTTTTTGGGGCGTGGAAGGGGTCGCCTGGGGAACCACGGCGGCCTGGCTTGTCAATTTCGGGCTGATTTCAGACTTAAGTGTGCGGCTTGTTGGAATGAGACGGATTGATTTTCTTGTGCTTTTCCTCCGGCCGGCGGTTGTAACAGGTCTCTGCGGGATTCCGTTGGCGGCTCTGACGGCTCTGCTCCGTGCGGAGGGTTTTGAACCGATGGTGATTGCAGCGGCGGCGGGGCTGGGAATCGGAGTATATTTTCTGCTCGTTGTTTATTCGGGGATCTCGCAGTTTTTCTTTGGAAGAACTGCGGCATGGTTTCGGCAGCAGGTGTCTGAAGGGATGCAGCGTTTGATAGGATTTCGGACACAGGCAAAGTCGTCTTTATGAATGGAGATAGTCTGTGGGTGGATGCGGGGTTTTATATATTGCCGTAGGCCGCTGCTATGTGAAAGCGGCCATCCAATCCGCACAGTCGGTTCGGCGTTGGTGTGGAGGGCTGCCAATCCATATTTTTACGGATGCTGAAAATGAAGCGTCGGCCCGTTCGACAGCTGACTCCTGGGGTTTGATTGAAAATCCGCATCGGCGCTCCAAGGTGGATTCTCTGATGTATACGCCGTTTGAAAGAACGCTGTACCTGGACAGCGACACGCGGATTTGCGGCGATATTCGGGATGTATTTGAGGTGCTGGAGCGTTTTGACATGGCGATTTGCCATGCCCATACAAGAAATACAGCCAAGAATCAGCAGCCCTGGAGGGTGAACCTGCCCTATGCCTTTCCTCAATTTAACGGGGGAGTGATTGCCTACCGCAAAACGCCGGCTGTTTTGGAATTTTTGGAGGCGTGGAAGCGGGCCTATCACAGTCAGCCCTTTGAAAAGGATCAGGTTACTTTGCGGGAACTGCTCTGGGCATGTGATTTACGTGTGGCAGTTTTGCCGCCGGAGTATAATATTCGGTATCGGAAGTATCTTTGGCTCTGGAGCCAAAGAGAAGCCCAGGTGAAGATTCTTCATTTGGCCTGTTATTCCGGACGTTCCCGGATGCGGATTTGGATGGAGTATCTGAAGCGGAAATGGAGTCACTGGGCAAAGAGGAAACCTGAATCCGGAGAGGAACCGCGATGCTGATTATTGCGATGCCGAAAAGCGCCAGTACTTCGCTGTTGACAACCTTGTGTCGGCTTCATGGAATGGAGGACCGAACCCGGATGATTCGCCGACACTATTTGGTCGATTTGCCGATTGCTTCTGATTATTCAGTCTTTTTTTTAATGCATGCGGATATGCGGGAGCTGGACAGCAAGGTTCTGTCGCTGTTGACGCAGACGGATAATTTTTGCAAGCTGCATCTGCCGCCTACGGAAAACAACCAATGTTTGCTGAGAGCCCATAAGAAGGTTATTCTGCTGCGTCGGCCTGAGGGGGTCATTGGGGCGTATAAACGGGGAGAAGATACAGGGGTTTTCCCTATGAAGAGTCTGGACTTTGTTTTTTGTGTGAGCGAAGAAGAATGGCTCCGGAAAGCCCGTCAGACAGGCCTGCTGAAACAAATGCAGATGTTTTATGAAGGATGGATGCAGCACAAAGGGGATAAACTGCTGATTCATTATGAGGAACTGATAAGCCGTCCGCGTGAGACCATTCGGGCAATTGAGGCCTATTGGGACCTTCCTCTCTCGGAGGAAATGGAATTAGACAGAAAGCGATACACTCGTCTTCAGGAAGAGAAAAGGCAAATCGTCGGACAGAGTCGAATGTCGGTTTTGCTTAGGCGGACGCCGAGGATATGCAAACGGCTGGCGCGAGATCTCCTGAGAGGATTGGGATGGAAACCGAATTATGCTGAACGATTCAAAAGAAAACTGCTGGCTGAGCCGGAAGACGGCCTCTTGGCGGACCGCTGAAGGGGATTCATTTGCCCCCTTGGATAAGTTGGCGGGAGCGGTTTTGCTTTTGGAACTATCGTCTCTTCGCTTTGTATTGGGGGCCCTTGTTGGGTGTACTTCGGCACAAATGACAGGATGTTCTTTTTTGTTTTTACTGGTCTATTGCTGGGTGAATCGCCGGCAGGCAGGAGCTTTATGTCGGGAGCCGCTGATAGGTGGATGGTTTCTTTTTCTGCTGATCTGGCCTCTTCTCCATTTGCTGGTTGGGAATATATACGATCTGCGTCAGGCGGTTCTTTATGGGCATATTTTTCTCCTGATGGTTTCTTCCGCCTTATGGATTCAACGGAGCAGCCCACAAAGATTTCTGCGCTGGGGGACTGCAGTCCTTGTTGCGGAGGCGGCGGGTGTGGTTTGGAGTCTGTTTTTTCCGGAATGGTTCGAAGGTATTTTCCGGTGGATGCAAAGGGAGAACACGTTTCAGGGCCGCGCCTTCGGCTGGGCCATGCAGCCGAACGAGCAGGCAAGGGATATGTTGCTTCTGTTTTTGATTTGGGCGGCATTTATTCCAAGACAGCAGGAGAGACGGCGTTTGGCGGCTTATCTGATGCTGGTTTTTTTGGTTGTGGCAACGGGTTCACGTTCAGGTTATGCCGCGGTGATTTTAAGTTTTTTCGTTCATATCTGTGTGACTTATTTTCGTGTTCAAGAGGGACGACTGTGGATGCAGCCCGGCCCTGTAGTGGCTGTGGGATTTTTTGCCGGTTTGCTGTTCAGCATTTTTCCGCTTCTCATTCGCATCGTTTCAGATACGATTCCTTCGTATAAAGGAACCTATGGACTTGTAGAGAGGGTGGACTCACTGGTTCGGGGGAATTTTACTCAGGTCAGTCGGCGCGGGGAAAGCACCGTTGAACCGCGAATCTTGAAAAAAATTGTTTTTTTCCAACTGTCGAAGGATCGCCCCCTTTTCGGATATGGGCTTGGTGCCCAGGAACGTTTGCAGGAAACGGAGGAGCTCCTATACAGCACCCATGACCAGTATCTGCTGATTGCCTTTGAAGGAGGATGGCTGCTGGTGCTGTTTTACTTGCTGTTAAATGCATCCCTCTATCTGCATCCGCAGCGGGCTGTGCTTGAAGGGCGGCATGGCGTGCCGTTTGTTTTACAAATTTTTCTTGTGATTCTCTGGTTCGGGTTTTTCAGTAACACACTGCTGGATTCACGAACCTATGCCGGCGTGACCGGCTTTTTGATTGGGTTAATGAACAGTCTCGGCAGGGAGAGGCCGCAATGAGCATCGCACGGCGATTCAGGATACTTCATGTGATTGACCGTCTCGAGGGGGGCGGAGCCCAGCGTCAGCTGAAATATCTGATCGACTGTTCCGATACCGAGCAGTTTGCGCATGGAATTTTATTTCTGGCCGGGGATACGGATGTACCTTTCTTTAACAGACCGGTTGACTGTCTCAGAGTGGACCGCGGGCGGAAATGGGAACTTTTTTCCTTTGGCAAACGGGTGTATGAGGCCGTAATGGACTATCGTCCGGACTTGCTTCATGTATGGCTGCCGGAAGTGATTACGATTCCGGCGGCTCTGGCCGGACGGCGGCTGAACATTCCGATTGTAAGCGGCCAGCGGCGCTCCCTGCGCGGAATGCCGGGCCTGAAAGGCAAATTTCGCGATCGATTGGCCCTGATTCAGCATGGGCTTTCCCATCAGATCATTACCAACTTTCCTGTACTGAGTGAGCCTCTGTTTTTCCGATTTCTTTATCGGCGAAAAAAGGGATTCACGATTCCCAACGGGATTCGGTTATGTCGCACGCAGAGTTCCGTCCCCTTTCCGAATTTTAAAAAGAACAATACTTTTCTGCTGTGGTACACGGGTCGAATTGTGCCCCAGAAGCGTGCGGAATTGCTTCTGGAGGCCTTTTGCGTATTACGAGGGGAAGGACTGAATCTTTCCCTGGTTGTCTGCGGAACCGACCAAATGGGATTGCAGCAGAAGTGGAAGGACCGGTTGAAGAAGGCCCGACTCGAAGAAGATGTCCATTTTACCGGGTATCGTCCCGACTGGCACGGCGGTCTGGAACAGGCTGACTTGTTTGTTCTGCCGAGCGTATCAGAAGGGATGCCGAATGTACTGTTTGAGGCCATGCTGGCCGGCTGCTGTGCGGCAGCTTCCGCCATCCCGGTTATTCGCTATTATCTCGAGCACAAAAAGCATGCTTGGCTGTTTGCCCCGGATTCTCTGACTTCTCTGAAAGAAGCTGTAAGGACTTTGTATTCTGATGAAACTCTGCGCAAGAGATTGGCAAATGAGGGACAAAAACAGGCATCTTTGTTTTCTTTGGAAAAGATGACGCGCTCGTATGAAGAGGCTTATCGCCGCCTGCTGAAGCAATGAAAGCAAGAACGAAAATCCGATTGATGATTGTCGGACACGCCAACCGCCAGGCGGGGGGCTGTCGGTCGGACAAAATCTTCTGGCTGAATTGGTGCGGTACGGGGAAGATTGGGAAATCCTGGCGGTTTTGCCGAAACACTGCGGCTATGAATCGATTGCAAAGGATTCTTCCGTCCGTGTTTACTGGTTTGCCCAAGACGGCAATTATCTGAAACGATATTTTTTTGATCGATTTGTTCTCCGGCAGCTGGGGAGGGAATTTCGCCCGGATGCCGTTTTTGCACTGGGACATCTTGGGTATCCGTCTTTGGGTGGGATTCAGCTGGTTCGTCTGGCGGATGCTCACTTTGTTTACCCCAAAAGCCAATGGGGGCCGATGAGCTGGAAGGAACGGTTTCGATATGCATTCCAGAAAAGGCAGTTTGCCTGGACCGTTCGGAATGCGGCGGTGATTTATTGCCAGACCCAAACGATGATTCAGCGGCTCCAAAGTATATATCATCCTGCCGGCCAGATTCGTTTGCTGCCGAATGTTCTTGGGAGGGAGTCTGTTCGTCAGACCGCGGAAAGCCAGCTGCAAATCCCCCCTTGGACGAAGGGGCGTTTTCGGATGATTTGTCTGTGCAGATATTATGGACACAAAAATCTGGAGATTTTTCTTCCGCTCTATAAGACCTATCGGAATCAGCTTAGGGATACCGTGCTGTTTTTGACTATTGCACCGGAACAGGACCCAGGAGCGGCCCAGTTGCTGCGGCGAATCGAACGGGAGAGACTTGGCAGCCACATTGTCAATCTGGGACCGATTCGTCAATCGGAGGTCGGCGGCTATTTTGCGCAGTGCCAGGCGCTTCTGTTTCCAACCCTTCTGGAATCTTTTTCAGCCACTTATCTGGAGGCGATGTATCATGGTCTTCCGATTATTACCAGCGGGATGGATTTTGCCCGGGAGATCTGCGGCGACAGCGCTTTGTATTGCGATCCACTGTCTGTTGATTCTATCTATCAAGGGATTGAACGGCTGCGGAAGGAACCGATTCTCGCCGAACAGCTCAAAAAGGCGATGTCCGAACGTTTTGGCATTTTGTCGAGACGAACCTGGAAAGAGAATGCTGAGCAGATTTTAGAGGATGTTCGGGAACTGGTGCACAATGTGCGAGACGCTGAATGAAGTTTTCGATTGTTACAGTCTGTCTGAACAGTGAAAAAACAATTGCGGATACCCTGGACAGTGTGGCCGGTCAGGTCTGGCCGGATCGGGAACATTTGATTATTGACGGCGGTTCTGTGGATCAAACAGCGAAAGTGGTCCAGAGCCGAAGCCAAGGTAGAGTCCGGTGGTTTTCAGAGCCGGATACGGGAATTTATTCGGCGATGAATAAAGGTCTTGCGAGAGCCGATGGGGATGTGATTGCCTTTCTGAACAGTGATGATGTTTATATTGATCCAAATGTTTTATTAAAAGTTGCGGACTTTTTTCAGAAGGAAAAGACCGATGCCGTGTATGGGGATTTGGTGTATGTGAATAATGCCCACCCTTCCCGTATCTGTCGATATTGGAAGGCCGGTTTATGGCAGCCGGGGGCCTTCCGAAAAGGTTGGGTGATCCCGCATCCGACTTTTTTCTGCCGCAGGGAAGTCTATGAGAAATTGGGGGGATATCGGGAGGATTTTCAGATAGCGGGGGATTTTGAACTGCTTCTGCGGTTCGTTGAAATCCATCGGATTCGGTGTGTTTATCTGCCGCAGGTGCTGGTCAAGATGCGAGCGAGGGGAAGAGCGGGTCGGCTGAAGGGGATTTGGCGCGGCAATCGGGAAATTCTGCAATCCTTTCGGATTCATTCGCTCCAACCGGCTCCTCTGTTTTTTCTAAGGAAGGCGGCACTGAAATTGAACCAATTTTTTCAACGGCCTTCCGGAGGGGCGCATTCGGGATTGTAAAAGGAGCAGAAAGGAGGTAAAATCCGGTTTTAAAAAAGAAAAACGTGAGGGGTTTTAGACAGAAAGCTGCTGTACTTATGCGCCGAAATTGGCCTGTTCAGATTGGTCTGGCAGTCGTAAATATTTTGGGAATTCACGTGTGTATTCTGCTGGCTTTTTGGCTGCGATACGGCAATTCGATTCCCGAGTTTAACTTTTCTTCTTATCGTGCAGCCTATGCACCGCTGACCTTTTTGTATCTGCTGTCCCTGGCAGTGGAAGGTGTTTTCCAGCCGCGTTTCCGTTCCTATATGGAGGTTCTCCGTTATTTGTTTAAAGGGATTCTGCTTGGAACGCTGCTGTCTGTAGCTTTTTTGTACGTATTTCGAAGCCGATGGGCCAGTTTTCCGACGAGTGTATTTGTTTTGTTTGTGCCTTTGGCGGGCGTGATCCTTTTTGTGTTGAACAGCGGAATCCTGCGGGCTGCCGGATGCATTCGAAAAAGCGTGCTGATTATCGGCGATGAAAAATCCGAGGTGTTGTTGCCCTCTACCAGCCGAATCCGAAAGATTCACTGCGAGTCTGTAGATGCGCTGATTCACCAGCCCGAAGTTGATGAGGTTATTCTGTGCAGGCGGATTTCAGATGAAAAGCAGTTCAATCTTTTGGTTTGTCTTCTGCTGAAATCACGCGTCAATGTGGTTTTCAGTCCTGAGCTGTACACAGAGATGATGTCTGTCAGCGGCTTGCCGGCCCAGGATATTGAGCTGCTCTCTGCCTTTCTGGGACGGCGGTCAGAGACGGAAGAATTCCTGATGCGGCTGCTGGATATTGTCGGGAGTTCGGCATTGCTGCTTCTGCTCTTTCCTCTGATGGTTCTCATCGGATTGCTGGTGAAGGCTACTTCGCCGGGACCGGTTTTTTACAAACAGATCCGAGCGGGGAAAAACGGCGTTCCTTTTGTTCTGTATAAGTTTCGAACCATGGTGAACAATGCAGAAGCCGAGACGGGCCCCGTTTGGGCTACACGAAATGATGCACGAGTTACGCCATTGGGCCGGTTTTTGAGACAAGGCCGTCTGGATGAGCTGCCTCAGTTGTGGAATGTGCTTCAGGGACAAATGAGTCTTGTGGGACCGCGTCCGGAACGCCCTCATTTCTTGGAGGAATATCCGGTTCTTCGAGGGATTCGTCTGGCTGTCCGGCCGGGGCTGACGGGACTGGCCCAGATACGAAGGGATTATGACCTCAAACCGCATCATAAAATCCGTTACGATTATCTGTATATTCAGCGGCGGTCATTTTTACTGAATTTGTATCTCATGCTTAAAACGGTTCCTGTGATTCTCAGGGGACGGGGTGTTTAAGGAACATCGGAATCGGGGTTTCTTTTTTGAATGGCAAGAATTTCAAGAAGTTGTTTTTGTGACTTCCATTTTTCCAGAAGTATATACCGGGACTGCGGCATCGGCGGATCGGATAAGGGTGAAATGCGAACTATGTAATCCGCGGTCTTTTTAGAGGGAGATATCTGTCGTTCCGCGTAAAAGGGAATGCGTTTGTCTTTTGAGACAATAAGAGCATCAGCAGGAGTGTGTTGGATAAGCCACTCAGCAGCTTGGCGATAAGCGGTTTTGTCATAGTGAAGGGGATGAAGCAGTTTGGGAAGAGAAAGCAGAATCCCCGCCGGAAAGAAAAGACTCAGGAACAAAGAAAGCTTGACGCTTCGGAGCCCATTCAGTTTTGAGTAGGCAAAAAGGGCCAAGGTTCGCATTCCCTGAACAGTCAGAAGACTTGAGATGCCTAAAAGTGGAAGAAAGTGACGTTTTGCAATATAGCCGTAGGTAAATCCGAGCATCAGCAGAAGGAAGACATTTAAAATGAAAAAAGATGCTGCCAGCAGAAAGGAAAGATTCCCAGCTTCCTTTTTTTTAAGAAAGTAGGACCGAAAGCCAAGCAGCCAAAAAGGCAGAAAATAGTAAAGCAGGTTTTCCGCTAATGTCTTAAAAAACTCAAAAGGAGCTGTGATAAAAAGATGGTTCCCTTCTGCGGCTCCCAGAATAGATCCGATGCAAATCGGATGGTCTAAATAGGAAAGAAGAAGTTTAGAAGGCAGCACGGAATCAGCATAAAGCCAATAGGGCAGGACCGGCAGCAGCCAGGCCGCGGCGATCAGAACAGCGGCGGTCAGCAGCCGTCCGGCGTTTGCCGCTGTTCTTTGCTTCCAAAACAATATGCCCAGAATAACAGCCAGATAGAGGAGAATCTGAGCACATTCCGGACGGAATAGGTACCCAACCCCCCCGAGAAACGCCGAGACCATCCATCCAAAAAGAGTTTGTTTCTCCAGATTTCTCAGAAGGGCATAAAAGGCTGCCGACAGAAGAAGCAGATGCGGCCAGTCTCGGAGGACATCGCAGCCGTGTTTGGAAATCGGCAGGACGAGCAAAATCAGAAGTCCTCCGAAGGCCCAGACGGGACGGAAGAGGCGGCATCCGATTTTCCAGAGGAAAAACAGGGCCCCTAATTGTGTCAAAAGGACGGCCGTTTGGGACGAGTGAATCCAGGATAAATTGGTATGGGAATCGGCAAAGAAAAAGGCAAGTCTGTGGACCAGATAAAGCAGCACGGGAAAACCCGGCGGGAATTTTCGGCATATCTCCGCATAGCCGTCGGGAAGAGTTTGGGCCATCTTAATATAAAGAACACCATCTTCGCTGATTACAACAGTCCGGGAGATATGATAGGCACCGAGCAGGGCGGCCAGCCCCAGCAGGAAGGCCGGACAAAACCATTTGTGGCGGGTTATTCGCCGAACGAGAGAACTGATTGACATCGGCCTCTTTCTTTCCTAAAAATCTGCGGCTGCAATATAGCATTGTTTGCCTTTTCAGACAAGAGGAAAGAATCAGGCCGGCTTGTGCGCAGGGCGGTTCAAAAAGGCCGGCGGAAGAAGCAACATTGTTTTTAATCCGCAGAGGTGCCGATTTGGAGGTTGGCATCGGCGGCTGTGCCCGGCACCAGGTCCAAAGCGGCATTTTTCAGAATCACGGTGAAGATGCACTTGTCCAAATCGATTTTGCAGTTCACCAGGCCGCCTTCCGCCGCGGGAACATTGAGGCACGAATACACATTGCCCTTGGCTGCTTTTGTGAAGCTGCCTTCAGGAATGGTGAAGGTTTGAGCACCCCAGATGATGCGGACCGGCAGAGCTGTCAGGTCGGTTCCGGCCACATCCGCAACGGCGATTTCGCCGGTAATGCTTAACTGGTCCGTACCGGCCGTTTTTCCGTGTTTGGCGGCGGCCTTGCTGATGCGGACCTCATCGCGATAGTTTCGCATCAGCCGAATCGGGATCCGCTGTTTGCCGTTGACAATCGATTCGTCGGCTTCTCCGCAGTATACGGTGTCTCCAAAATCCCATTCAAAGCGAATCGGGCAGGACAGGCCGGTCAAATTCACTTTTGAAAGGGTCGCAGCAAAGGTACGCGTCGCAAAATCAAATTTCAAGGAGGTGATGCCGCCGGGTTGGTTTTTGGCAATTCTTCGAGTCCATACAAACTGGTTTTTCGTTTTGTCCCATTTGTAGCCGCATTCCTCTGTGTAGATTTCGGCCCCATCCGTAAGAGAAATGACGGAGGTTTCAATGGAGGAGACCTGGAGGAGATTGGGGGCCGCGGCGAAAGAACCGCTGACAGTCAAACTGTCCTGACCGACCCCATTTCCGGCGGCCACCTGGACGCTCTTGATGGTCACGGGCAGGGAGGGCTCATCATTCTGTTCCCAGTCAGCGGGTTCCGCTTCCGCTGAATACTCCCATTTGCCGGTGGTCTCATTGTAGGAATACAGGTCGGAAATCCGGAAGGAGAACGTCTGGACCTGGTAGTCTCCGAGGTAAGTTTTGGCGGTCACATCCAACGTGATTTGAGTGAAGGTGCAGATGTCTTTGAAGTTCAGCCCGAACCCGAATCCGCTGCCGTTGCCGATATAGTCCATCAGTTCCAGCAGCGAAGAAGAAAGCGAAACCGTGGAGCCGTCCGCCAGTTTTACTTTGTAGGGATTCGGATAAACCGTCCAGATGGAGGATTTTTTGTTGTTGTACTGGCTGAGTCGGCAGACCCATTTTCCTTTATTAGAAAAGGCCCCGGTTACAGAAACGCCGTAGCCGGCAAAAATGTCCCCTGAGCCGCTGCCGGTGTCTCTTTGAACTCCTTCGGTGGGGTTATCGAGCATGTGAACGTAGATGCGTGCTTTGGCTGGGACAATATCGTGGATAGTCAGCACAGCTTCCGTAATAACAGCCCCGGCCGGAATAGAGATCGCTTCACTGGGAATCCCCCAGATAAGGTACTCATTGGGGGACATCGTATGGGCGGCGGCCAGAGCCGTCAGAAGCGGAAGAAAGCCCGTGTATATTCCGAACAGAAACAGGTTGGTTTTCTGCTGCTTCATTTTTGTTCTCGACTGTTCAAAACGCTGTCAAGTTTTTCGCCCCCAAAGTCGGATTTGTCTTTCCTTCTAAAAAGTACGAAATGTTGCGGAGGCGGTCAAAAGGAGCAGGGGCGGCAGAGAAAAAATCGTCCGATAAAATCCGAAAAAAGAGAGAGGTGTTTCAGGGGTGGCTGCTGAAAAATGAAAAAGAGCGTTTTTTATCGGCCCCGGTATTTATGCCAGGCCGAACAGGCCCCTTCCGTTGAAACCATACAGGGGCCTATGGGATGATCCGGGCTGCAGGTCTTGCCGAACAGCGGACAGGAAGGCGGCTCAACCAGACCGCACAAAACCCGGCCGCACAGGCATCCGGCTGGTTCCGGGGAATCCAGAGGGGTTATGTCCAGTCTTTTCACGGCATCAAATTGTTCATATTCTTTCCTTAGTCGAAGCGTGCCGCCCGGGATGCGGCCCAGTCCCCGCCAGGGCCCGTCCCACGGTTCAAAAAACTCCTCCAGCAGCTTCCGGGCGATTTCATTTCCGGCGGGGCGCACGGCCGCATGATACACCGACTCCACGCAGGCACGGCCGGAGCAGATTTGTTCGCAGATTCGGGCAATGCCTTCGAGAATCTGCATTGGTTCAAAGCCCGCTACTGCGCAGGGCCGATGATACGTTTCTGCAATGGGCCGATACGCATCCGAGCCGATGATGACGCTCACATGCCCGGGACACAAAAACGCATCGATTTTGTCGTTGCGTCCTTCGAGGAGTGCCTTCATAGCGGGGATGACGAGTTTGTGTGCACAAAGAATCGTGAAATTGCGGATTCCCTCCGCCAGCGCCTGCTGCAGAGCGACGGCCGTAGCCGGTGCCGTTGTTTCAAAACCGACGGCGGCGAATACGACGGTTTTGTTCGGGTTTTTTCGGGCGGCATCCAGGGCATCATCCGTGCTCAGGACGATGCGCACATTCGGACGATGAAGTTTTTCCAGCGAAGTGCGGCTGCCGGGGACGCGAATCATATCCCCGTAGGTGGTGATGAGGGTATCGGAGCGCTGCGCCAACTCCAGAAGCGTGTCAATTGTGCCCTGGTCCGTCACGCAGACCGGACAGCCCGGTCCGGAAAGCAGACGAATTCCCTCCGGCAGAAGCGAGCGGATGCCGTAACGAAAGAGCGCAACGGTATGCGTGCCGCAGACCTCCATAATCTGAATGGGTCTGCCGATTTTCTCAACGGCCTCCGTCAGCCGATTTCTGAGCAGTTCAATGGACGGATTCATTGGGAGCTCTCCGGCGGACGGGCCTGCTGCTCCTGCTCCTGCAGACGGGCGATTTCTTCAAAAAGCTCCCAGGTCTTGCGGGCCTCTTCTTCTTCCACCTTGGTAATGGCATAGCCGGCGTGAACCAGGACGATGTCGCCCAATCCCACCTCCGGCGTCAGTGTGGTGCGGATTGCCCAGCGTGTGCCCATCGCATCCACGACGGCCCGGTCGCCTTCCATCTCAACGATTCTGGCCGGTACGGCTAAACACATATATTCTTATCTCTTGCAGCAGATTGTAGTGCTGTTTTTGGATTCTCGACAGAGTATATACGCTCTAAATCCTTTTATTCAAACGAGAAATTAAAAAACAGAAGGGCAGACGTCGGGTGCGTCCGGAGAGGGGTCGGTTGGGCTGAGGAATGAAGACAAAAATTTTCTTGACAAAGCCAATCGCTTATTATAGGATTATGGATGGTATTCAAGGAGAAACAAACATCCTCGCCGGGCCTTCTGTGGTTCTTTTCACGCATCTGTCTTTTTGATTTCATCTGTTCTTTTAAGGAACATTTTTTTTAAGAGGAGGTTGTGGGTATGAGAACGAGCCGTGTTTTTGTTTTGTGCGGAATTGTTCCTTTTGTCCTGATTCTCCCTGTCTTTGGTGTGCCGACCTCCGTCTATCAGGCCCGGCAGTGTGCCTCAGGCTGGCTTTCGGCGGAGCCGCACCCGCTGGGGATGCCACTCAGCCGGCATATCCAGACTGTCCAAACGGTTGCCGATACCGATGGACAACCGCTGTATCATGTGATTCAGCTGGAGCCGAGCGGCTTTCTGATTGTTTCGGGGGATGATGGGCTGTCTCCTGTTGTCGCGTTTGCTCAGACCGGAACGTTCTCGTCCTCGAGTGGTTGTCCTCTTGCGGCGTTCCTGCAGTTTGATTTTGCGGAGCGTGTCAGAACGATTCGTCGTCCGGAGCATCAAACGCACCGCGGAATTGTCGAGGCACAGGCGCAGTGGACTCGTCTGCTCGAGGCGGGGGCTGCTGCCGAACAGGGAATCGGCGTGCTCAGCGGACAGCCGGGCATTTCGGAGCCGCGCGTGGACATTCTTGTGCAGTCTCGGTGGGGGCAAACCACCTGCTGCAGCAGCCCTGCGCTGGCCTGTTATAATTACTATACACCGCCTCTTCCGCCCGTTAAGCCGGACGGTGACCCGACGAATTATCCATGCGGCTGTGTGGCGACGGCGATGGCCCAGCTGATGCGGTATCATTCCTATCCGGCCAATCCGGTTGCCGGGACAACGTACAACATTACAGTGGACGGTTTGCCTGTGCTGAATGTACCGATTCGCGGCGGTGATGGGGCGGGCGGACCGTATCAATGGAACCTGATGGTCTATCAGCCCGATTGCTCAACCTCTCTGGCGGAGCGCCAGGCCATCGGGGCTCTGACATTTGATGCAGGCATCTCGGTGAATATGAGCTATACAGCGGGAGGTTCCTATGCTTTTTTAAGCACGGCTGATCAGTCTCTGGTCAATCAGTTCTGCTATCTGAATTCGATTTGGGGAAAAAATCCGACCCTGTCGGCACTGGTGGTTATGCTCAATCCCAATCTGGATTATGCACATCCGGTCATTGTAGGGCTTCAGGGAACCAAGCCGGAGCATGCGGTAGTCGTGGATGGATATGGATATCATTTGGGGACGATGTATCACCACATCAATATGGGGTGGGAGGGGCTGGAAGATGCCTGGTATAATTTCTATGCGGATATGCCCGCCGGATATACGTCGGTTTTCGAGACGGTCTTTAATGTCTTCATTGCTCAGAGCGGAGAGATTATCAGCGGCCGTGTAATGGATGCCTACGGCATCCCCCTGGCCGGACAAACCGTGACAGCCCGCAAAAGCACCGGCGAACTGTACCAGGCCGTCACCGACGGTCGGGGAATCTACGCCATCGCCAATCTTCCTTCCGCTTCCGCTTATACAGTCAGTGTCCCCAATCCCGATTACTCTTTCAGCGAACGGACCGTCACCACGGGGACCTCTGTGGACGGCGCCTCGATATGCGGCAACAGATGGGGCATTCATTTTGTGCCGTTCGGCGGAACCGGCAACCTTTATTTTGTGGATGCCGGGGCATCCGGCCGCAACAACGGGGCCAACTGGACGGATGCCTTCAATTACCTGCAGGACGCCCTGGCCGTTGCGGTCAGCGGCGACCGGATTCTGGTTGCCGAGGGCGTCTATAAGCCGGATCGGAACACAGCAAATCCTTCCGGTACCGGCAATCGCAATGCGACGTTTCAGCTGATTTCCGGTGTTGAAATCTACGGCGGCTTTCCCGCCGGCGGCACCAATCGCTGGTCCGATCGGGATGTCCGGGCGCATGAAACGATTTTAAGCGGAGATATCGGCACAGTCGGCGTAAATACCGATAACAGCCGGCGTGTTGTGACCGGAAGCGGAGTCGATTCAACTGTCGTCCTCGATGGGTTCACTATCACGCTCGGTTATGCTGAAAACAGCGGAGCCGGCATCCTCAACAACTCCGGCAGCCCGACAATCCGCAATTGTTTGTTCCGCAGCAATCACGCAGACTATTACGGCGGAGGCGCAAGCAATCATACCAGCACTGCACGATACGAAAACTGCATCTTCACAGAAAATTATGCTAACTACGGCGGGGCGATGTGGAATTACGGGTCCGGCAGCCAGATATGGGTTCAGGATTGTCTGTTTCTTGAGAATACGGCGGGGGTCGTTGGGGCGGCGCTGGACAATACCGACGGCAGCACCGCCATTGTGATTGGCTGCCGGTTTATCCGAAACGCTGCCGAAGAATCCGGTGGGGCCGTTTTCAACATTTCCAGTATAATCGATTTGATTAACTGTACTTTCCTGGGCAATCGGGTCACAACCTATTATGGCGGAGCGTTCCGCAATCAGGGCGGCAGCGGGCAGGTTACCAACTGCCTGTTTGTGGGGAATCGGGCCGCCAATGCAGGCAGCGGAAACGGCGGTGCGGTCTGGAACTATGACAGCAATATGGCCTACCGCAACTGCACATTTGCCGACAATGTCGCCGGGCATTTCGGCGGCGGAATGTACAATTATTCGACTGCAGCCGCCCAGAAAGATGTAACCATTGCCAATTGCATCTTCTGGGGCAATCAGGACAGCAGCGGTATCGTGAAAAATGCCCAGATTTACGATGACCCGACCACTGTGCCCACTGTCCTCTACAGCTGCATTCAGGATGCCGACCCGGATGACGGCAGCGTTCCCTACGGCGGGACCGCCAATGACAATATTGATGACAACCCGCTGTTTACCCGAAACCCCAATGACGGCGGCGACGGATGGGGCAATTCCAACGATGATTACGGCGACCTGTACCTGGCCAAAGGGTCACCCTGTATGGATACCGGCAGCAGTGTTCAAACGGCGGCGGATACGAGGGATTTGGACAAAGACGGCGATGTCAATGAGCCGGTTCCCTTCACTCTGGACGGCCGCAGCCGCTTTGCCGACGGCGACTGCAGCGGTTCCGTCCTGGCGGATCGAGGAGCGTATGAGCTTGCCTGGCTCTATCTGGGCGATCTCGACGGAGACTGCGACGTGGACCTGGATGATTTCGGGATCCTGGCTCAACACTGGCTGGCGGGAAAATAAGATTGGCTGCAGTCAGGCAGGACCGGCGGGAAAGTGAAAGCCGTCAGGATTCGGATTCGATTATCGCCGCCGCGATGGCGGCCTGGCCGAGGGCGATTCCGCCGTCATTGGCGGGAACTTTACGCTTCCAGAGTACACAAAACCCGTCACGTTTCAGGGATTGAATGAGCCGCTCGGCCAAAAAACGATTGCAGAACACCCCGCCGCTGAGTGCGATTGTTTGCAGTCCTGTCTGCTCGCGTGCCTTTCGGGCTGTCTGGAGCAGGGCGGCGGCGACGGTGTTGTGAAATCGAGCGGCCAAAATCGAAACAGGCTTTCCCCTCGCCGCATCCTCTGCCATTTCGAGAAATATCGGCTTCGGATTCCATATCAGCGGCGGCTCGGGCGTGCTGTCGAACTGAACGGTATAAACGCCTGTTTCCGTTGGGTCGGCGGCTGCCTCCAGGGCCATCGGCAGCTGGGCCTCAAAGGTATTTACTGTCCCCAAGCCGACCAAGGCCGCCGCTGCATCAAACAGTCGGCCCAGACTGGACGTCGGCACGGCTTGAACTCCTTTTTGAATCTGTGCGGCCAGCATGTCCAGTTTTTTCCGGTCCGGCTCCAGCCGCTCTAAGATGGGGTCAAATTGGGGCGGAATCTGCGGTCCCAGCAGCCCCAGCAGCGGCCGAACGGCCTGACGTGCCGCCGCATCCCCGCCCGCCAGCGGGAAATAAGCCGCGTGGGCGAACCGCTCGAACTGAATCTGCGAGGCAATCAGGCACTCGCACCCCCAGACCGCGCCGTCCGTGCCGTAGCCCGTGCCGTCGGCGGCCAGCCCGATGACCCGCTCGTCAATCTCCAGCTGATATTCCGCCAGCACAGAGGCGATGTGCGCCCAGTGATGCTGCACCGCAAAGAACCGCTCCGCCGCCAGCGAGCGGGCGAACTGAGATGACAGATACCCCGGATGCAGGTCGCAGACGACGACCTTCGGCTCCGCCTCAAAGAGCGACTGCAGCTGCTGAACCGCCCGGAGGTAGTGCCGATACGACTTGCCCTCCGCCAAATCGCCGATGTGTTCACTGAGCAGATACTGGTTGCCCTTGACAAAGCAGAAGGTATTCTTCAAGTCCGCACCGGCGGCGAAGATTTCCGCTTTCGCCGGACGAATCCGCCGCAGCGGCGTCGGCACATAGCCGCGGGCCCGCCGCAGAAAAGCCGGCCCGCCGTCCACCCAGTGCAGCACTGAATCATCAATGGGCCGAAAAATATCACGATTGTGCAGCAGAAAGGCATCCGCGACCTCTGCCAGCTCCGTCAGGGCCTGCTGATTTTCGTAAAGCAGCGGCTCTTCGCTGAAGTTGGCGCTGGTCATCACCAGCCGGCGAATCCCCTCCTCCGCAAATAAAAGATGATGCACCGGTGCATACGGCAGCATCAGCCCGAAGGTATTCGTCCCTGCCGCAATCGACGGTGCCAGCGGGTTTGGATTTTGTTTGGGCAGCAGCACAATCGGCGCCTGCGGGCTGCTCAGGAGCCGGGCGGCCTGGCCGCTGATTTGGGCGCAGAGCCGGGCCTCTTGGAGCGAACGCACCATTACCGCAAAGGGCTTGGCCTGACGGCGTTTTCGCTGCCGCAGCCGCCGGACGGCATCTTCATTGGACGCATCGACCGCCAGGTGAAACCCGCCGATGCCTTTGACGGCGACAATCCCGCCGCTGCGGAGAATGTCCGCCGCCTGCCGAATCGCCGCATCCGATTCGCGGCAGAGTATCTGCCCTCGGCTGTCGGTCAGCTCCAGCGACGGCCCGCAAGCCGCACAGGCGACCGGCTGGGCGTGAAACCGACGGTCCGTCATATCCTCGTACTGGCTCCGGCAGCGCGGGCACATCGCAAAGCGGTCCATCGTCGTCTGCGGACGGTCATACGGGACCTCTTTAATCAGTGTATAACGGGGTCCGCACTGGGTGCAGGTGATAAACGGATAGCGATAGCGGAAATCCGACGGGTTGAACAGTTCCTGAAGGCACTGGGAGCACACCGCCGTATCCGGTGTGATTTGACACTGCGGCGTCCCCTCCGTGCGGCTGGGCAGAATCAGAAAATCCGCCTCCGTCTCAACCGGGGCCAGGGGAGCAATCTGCGTGCTTTCGAGCTGCATCAGAGGCGGCCAATCGGGACACAAAGAAGGATTCTCCAGCCAGCCAAGCAGGGTTTCGAGCTTCTCCGGCGGCCCCTGAACCTCCAGCGTGATTCCCGCCCGGTCGTTCAGGACAAACCCCGTCAGCCCCAGCTGTTTGGCTTGGCGGTAAAAGAACGGCCGTGCCCCCACCCCCTGCACAACCCCTTCCAGTTTGATTTGCATCCGTTTCAGCACGAAAAACCTCCGGCTTCCTGAACATAGCGGCAATGCGTTTTTCGGAAAAGAGAAAAGCCGTATTCGGCCCTTAAAAAAGAATTCAAAAAAATCAATTCCTGCCCGATGAAATGTCCGATAAATTTCGTGTTTTAATGAAATATTAAGCGATTTTGTGCCAGAAATGAAAAAACTTTACAATATCTTAAAAACTTCTTGAAATACAAGGCCGCTCCGGATATAATCACGCTTATCATAGATGATGAATCCTGCAATGGGGGTAAGAAGATATGAAGCTCGGGATGATTCGGATTTGGTCAGCGGTTCAAAGGCAGCGGCCTCCGCCGGTAAAACAAAAGGGAACCTTTGATTCTTTTCGGTGTTGCTTTTGTGGTGCTCTTATCAATAAAGATTCTGATTGAATGCGGGTTTTGGAAATGGTAAAATCAAATCAGAAAAAATTGCTGGGGCGTTCTATGCGGGGGCCACCGACCCCGGAACAGAAGGTTAGAAGTCTCTGTTCTTATTGGCCCCCGCTTTTTTTCTTTCTCACCATTCAAGTTTTCTTCGGTTAGCCTTTTAGAATCTAACAAAACCTTTTATCATTCCGGCGAATTTCTCATTCCTGCGAAGTTCCTGTCACTCCCGCGAAGGCGGGAGTCCAGTCATTCCTCCGCTCTATTCTCCGAAGCTTCCGAGTGAAGGACGAAAGCAGGCAGCATAGAATAGCCCCGCCCGCAAGGGCGGGGAAAAAGAGAATGATAATCCCATCCCCATCTTCCCCGGGCTCGCGCCCGGGGCTATTTCCCCAATCCGTGTCCATCCGTGGTTAAAAAACTTGCTGAATCCGCCTGCGGGACTGAGCCGGGGCAGGGACAGCTGTCCTTTCTTGCTTTTTCCTGCGGCGGGATTATACTGCCTCAAAAAAAGACGGGGAGTGATGATGGCCTTTCTTGCGGGAATGGATGAAGCCGGCTACGGGCCGCTGCTGGGGCCGCTGGTGGCGGCGACGGCGGTCTTTGAAGTCCCCGATTCGCTGCTGCGGGCGGATTTGTGGAAGGTGCTCGAGCAAGCCGTCTGCCGGCAGAAGAAAGGCCGCCGGGGTCGGCTCCTCATCAACGACAGCAAAAAGGTCTATTCCCGCCATGCGGGGCTCAAGGACCTCCAGCGAAGCGTGCTGGCCTCCCTGCTGGCAGGCGGACTCGAAACCGTTCCCCAGACGACGGAAGAGGTTCTGAACGTTCTCTGTCCCGATTTTGCCCACCAGCGAGGTCATTATCCCTGGCACACGAGGCCGACGGAGAAGTTATCCGTTGATCCGGCGGATATTCGAATTGCCGGCGGGCTGTTCCGGCGGGTTCTCGAGGAGCAGGGGATGCGGTTCTGTTTTCTGCAGGCGCGGTGCCTGGAGGTGGCTGAATACAACCGCCAAATCGGTTTGGTCAAAAACAAGGCCCGCATTCTGTTTGGTCAGCTGTGCTGTCTGATTGACACAGTGTTTCAAAAAAGCCGTTCCTCCGGCAAGGTCGTTCAGTTTCTGATTGACCGGCAGGGCGGACGTCTGCGGTACCGCTCGGAGCTTCAGCGAATGTTTCCGCAGATGGAATTAACCATTCTGAAGGAGAGCGACGAGCTGAGCAGTTATCAGCTTCGGTCGGAGGAAGGGACGATGCGGCTGCATTTTACGGCCGGGGCGGATGAAAAATATCTGCCGGTCAGTCTGGCTTCGATGGCGGCCAAGCTGGTTCGGGAACTGTTGATGGGCAATCTAAATGCTTATTTTTCGGAGATTTGCGGACAAATTCGCCCGACAGCCGGATATTGGCAGGATGGTCAGCGATATATTTTGGAATTGACCAAGCATCTGGGGGAAAGTCTTGTGGACAAAAGTTTGTTGGTACGAGTTCGGTAGAAGAGAAGCGGAATGCATGCAAATTGCCTATTTTTATAACTATCTGTAAATATGGGCTTTACGTTGTCCCGAGAACGAGCATAAAATGGATAGAAATCGTTGTTTTCCTCTTTCCTTTATCAGTATATTTATGGAGTGTTTTTGTTTTTTGTGATTTTTTCACTTTTTTTCTTGCAAGGGCTTGACAAAGTTTTTATAGTAAGATAAGTAATATGTGTTCTTTTACAGTGTTTGTTCATTTGCGGTCAGAAATTACGAAAGCTCCTTCTGTCGCCCGTACGTTCAAGTAGCCCTGGGAAGTTCACCGACTTCCTCCTCCTTCTGCGAAGTACGGGCGGTTTTTTTGTTTCCGGAATCTGCAGCAGAAATTTTCTTTTTCCCTAACCGGTACTTCCACAGGCAGTTAAGACGTTTTTTTTCGATTGTTCGGTTTTTGTTCGGGTTTGGAGCCGCCTTTTGCCGATATAAAGCAGACCTGAACAGATTTGGTTAGGAGAAGCAGGACATGGAAGTCAACCGATTTGACGATTCGCAGATTCCTGTGTGCAAATTCGGACCGGGCGGCGATTTTGTTGTAGAGTGGCCCGCTCCTTCCGTCCCGACGGCACCCGAATCAGAAATCGTGACGAACCCGCTTGGGAAGGTTCTGGCTGTGCTGAACCGTCTGCTCGGCTCCCCGCTGGAGGGCAAATTGATGGAGGAGCTGGCCGAGGAGGTAAAGCTGTCCGTTTCGCCGCTGGCGGCGGACGTGCAGGAGTCCGGATGCAAAGTTGAGGAGACAATTTGCGATGAGCAGAATGGAGATGTCTGGGATTACTCCCCGGCAGATCGAAGTGCTTCGAGCGGCGGCGGAGTTTCAGGACAGGCATGGTTATTCGGCGACGATTGCGGAGTTGTCCGAAAAACTCCGCGCAAGCCGGCCAACCGTTCACGAGCATCTGGCAGCCCTCGCCGCCGCCAAACTCATCGTTCGAACCGCCGCCGGGAAGGCACGCTCTTTACGCTTGACCGAACGGGGCCGGCAGCTTCTTGCTCGAACTCGGCGGCCTGAAACGGCGGAAGCCGCGCCCGGGCAATGCCTCGATGAGCCGTCTTCGATTCCTCTGGCAGGGGCGGTCTGCGCCGGATACGGAATTGAACCGAACGAACAGAATGACCGGCTGAGCCTGAAGGAATTGTTCGGCAGAACGGAGGACTTGTTTGCCCTGCGGGTGAAGGGCTCGAGCATGGTTAATGCCGGCATTCAGGATGGAGATTATGTGATTTGCCGCCGGCAGCCTGTCGCGGAAAACGGTCAGGTGGTTGCGGCCCTGGTTGACGGCGAGCGGGCGGTCCTGAAGCGTTTTTTCCTCGAGCCCTCCGCCGTGCGGCTGAACGCGGAAAACGATGCCTTTGAACCGATTTATTCGAGAGACTGCCGCGTCGAAGGAGTGGTCGTTGGAGTGATTCGGCGGCTGTAAAGATGAGCGCTTTCAATGGAACATCGCCGGATTCCTGCGTATATTCTTTTCGGATAGATTGTGGTGTTGGTGACTGCCTGAATGAGAGGCGGCTCTTGTTCCGGCACTCATCAATCGATGGATTTAGGCAGAGACAAGACGGTTCGGCAGCTGCTTGAGCGGCTGCGGGGCAGAAACTCATCGGCCCCCCCGATTGCGGTCGAGGGGACGTGGGGTTCTTTTGCGCGCCTTCTGGCCGCCTATGTCTATCAGAGACTGCAGCGGCCCGTCCTGTTTGTCAGCGCCCATATCGACGATGCGGATGATGCGGGGGATGACCTGGAGGTGTTCAGCGGCCGGGCGGCGGAGACCCTGCCGGTCTGGGAAAGTCCGCAGGCGGCTTTGGATGCAGCGGATGAAATCGGCTCGCAGCGGGTCCGTATTGCTCTGAATCTGGCCCGTCGGCAGCGCAGCGGTTCGATTCGGCCGTTTCTGATGAGCGCCTCCATTCAGGCGCTGATGCAGCCGGTTCCCTCGGCAGACAGTCTGCTGGGGGGCGGTCTGACGCTTCAGGTGGGGAATGCGTATGATATGGAGAACCTGGTTGCAAAGCTGCTCGAGTGGGGATTTGAGCCGGTCGAGCAGGTGGATATTCCCGGCCAGTTTGCCCGACGCGGCGGGATTCTGGATATTTACGCCGCCGCGGCCGTCAGCGAGCAGTCGCAGGAGGCCTCGGCCGCCGAGCCGATTCGAATCGAGTTCTTCGGCGATAAAATCGAGAGCATCCGCACGATTGATTTGGATACGCAGCGTTCCGGACGCTCCCTGAAATGGGTTCAGATTGTCAATCCGCCCGCTCAGCAGGTTTTTGAACAATCCGAGCTCTTCTTCAATCTCCTTCCGGAGGAGACGATTGTTTTCCTCGAAGAACCGCTGGAACTGGCGGAGGTGGCGGAGGTCTTTCTATCTCGCCTGGATGACCCGCGGGGATTCTATCCCTGGGAATCGATTTATCGAGCAGTCCAAAGATTTTCGGCGGTGGAAATCAGCCGCTTCGGGGGCGGGGCGGAGGCCCTGCGGCTGAATGTCGGCAGCATTCAGGAGCTGGAGCATCGGCAGGCGGGCACCTGGAAAGACCACAAACAGACCTTAGCGGCGCTGCTGGAGAAAGCGCGGGACTATGACGTGTTTCTGTATTGTGAGAATCACGCGGAGATTCAGCGGACCAAAGAGATTCTTCAGGAAGAAGGCCGGACCATTCCTTCGTCTTTTCATCTGGAGCTGGGGACGGTTCATCAGGGCTTCTGCATCCGGTCCCTGAATGTGATTGTCGTATCGCATCATGAGCTGTTCGGCCGCTCTCTGATGCGCCGGCGTGTCCGGGCGATACGAACGGCTTCGCCTGTGGACAGTCTGCTGGATTTGACCAAAGGCGATATTGTCGTGCATGTGTCCTACGGCATCGGCAAGTATGTGGGGATGGAGTCGATTCCGATGCACGGGCAGATGCAGGAGTATCTGACGCTCGAGTACGCCGACAAGGTCAAGATTCACGTGCCGGTTTCGCAGATTCATCTGGTGCACAAGTTTGTCGGGACGATGCCCACGCGTCCGCCCCTGTCCAAAATCGGCACCAAGAAATGGGAGCAGCAGAAACAGCGCGTGGCCCAGCATGTCCAGGAGCTGGCGGAGGAGCTGCTCCAGATTCAGGCGCAGCGGCAGCAGATGGGCGGATTTGCCTTCGGCCCCGATACGCACTGGCAGAAGGAGTTTGAGGAGGCGTTTGCTTATGAGGAAACGCCGGACCAGCTGAAGGCAGCGGAGGAAATCAAGCGGGATATGGAAGCGCCGGTTCCGATGGACCGCCTGCTGTGCGGGGATGTCGGCTACGGCAAGACGGAACTGGCGATGCGGGCGGCGTTTAAGGCGGTTTGTGCGGGCAAGCAGGTGGCGGTGCTGGTGCCGACGACGGTGCTGTCGGTGCAGCACGGCCGGACGTTTGCCGAGCGGTTTGCGGATTTTCCTGTGAGCATTGCGGTGCTGAATCGGTTTACCCCGCCGGCCCAGGTTCGGCAGATTCTGTCGGATGCACGGCAGGGGCGGCTGGATATTCTGATTGGGACGCATCGGCTTCTGTCTGATGATGTAGGGTTTCACGACCTCGGGCTGCTGATTATTGATGAAGAGCAGCGGTTCGGCGTCGAGCACAAAGAGCGGCTTAAACGGTTTCGGGTGAATGTGGACATTCTGACGCTGACGGCCACGCCGATTCCGCGCACGCTGCATATGTCCCTGCTGGGTCTGCGGGATATCAGCTCGCTGGCGACGCCCCCGCTGGATCGGCGCAGTGTCGTCACACATGTGTGCCGCTTTGACCCGGAAACCATCCGCAAGGCGATTCTGTTTGAAATTGCACGGGACGGGCAGGTTTTTTACCTGTACAACCGGGTGCAGACGATTGAACAGGAGGCGGCGCGGGTGCGGGCGATTCTGAACGACCCGAAAATAACAGTCGATATTGTGCACGGGCAGATGTCCAAGCATCATCTGGAAGATGCGATGATTCGGTTTGTAACCGGCCGGACGCAGGTGCTGGTGTGCTCAACGATTATCGAAGCCGGGCTGGACATTCCAAATGCCAACACGCTGATTGTCCGGGATGCGGACCGTTTCGGTCTGGCGCAGCTGCATCAATTGCGGGGACGGGTCGGACGCTACAAGCACCGGGCGTATGCCTATCTGCTTTTGCCGGAAAACCGTCCAATCAGCCCGCTGGCGGCTCGGCGGCTGAAAGCCATTGAGGATTTTTCGCAGCTGGGGGCCGGCTTTCGGATTGCCCTGCGGGATTTGGAGATACGAGGGGCGGGCAATCTGCTTGGGCCGGAGCAGTCCGGTCATATTCATACGGTCGGCTATGAGATGTATTGTCGGCTGCTGGCGGATGCGGTCCGGCGGCTCAAGAATGAACCGATCGTTCAGCCGCCCCAAACGGTGATGGATTTGGGATTTGCACCGGTGATTCCCAAGTCATATATCGCTTCTGACCGGCAGCGGATGGAGGTCTATCGCCGGCTCGGCCAGGCCTGTACGCCGGAGGATATCGAGCGGCTTCGGGAGGAACTGCGGGATATCTTCGGGCCGATTCCAACCAAGGTTCAGCAGGTGCTCGAGTCAGCGGAGATTCGAATCCTGGCGCAGCGGCACGGACTCAAAAGCATTCTGCTGCAGGAGTCCGACCTGATCTTTCGGTTTTCCGATGACGCCAAGCCGGCGGATTTGTTCGCTCGGGCTCCCGGACGGGTGACCATTACCGACCCGAAGACAGTCTATCTGCGTCTGGACAAAACGTATCTGGAGCCCTCGACGCTGCTGGCGATTCTTCGAAAAATGCTTCGTTAGGACGTTCGCTGATTAAAGCCATCGCTGGGCCAGTTCCGCCAAATCGCTGAGCGTAATGCCGCCGTCTCCGCTCAAATCGCGGCTCAGGCAGTCGGGCTGGGCGTTGCAGAACGGCGGGGTTGACAGCCACCAGGCGGCCAGAGCATTCAGGTCCGGCAATCCCATCGTTTGTTTGGCCAGATTCGCCACGGCGGCGGCCGACAAGGCGTAGGGGTAGATTCGCAGGTCATCGATGCGGCCCTGGAAGAGCGGGTCGGCGCTGAACTGGCTTTTGCCGACGTACAGAAGGGCGGCTTTCAGGTCGGAGGGATTCAGCGTAAAGCCGACATTTGTCGCCGCCGGCGAACCGTTGACATAAAGTGTTCCGGTGTTTCCTTTCAGCGTGACGGCCAGATGCACCCATTGATTGGCCGCTAACTGGGCGGCGTCAATCCGCTGCTCGAGTGAGTTGCCCCCCGTCGTAGCGGCAAAGCGGAGTGTGTTGCCGCCGGAGCGCGGCGTCAGGAACATATACGTACCGGTTCCGGTGCCGAAGTCGAAGATGCGCTGCCATTGATTCCCGCCGGTCCAATAAACCCAGGCGGCAATCGTGATGTCTTCCGTATTGGCCAGAGCGGCCGGCAGCGTCAGAAAGTCATCGACGCCGTCCAGCACGAGGCATTGTCCGAGGCGGCCGTTTGTATAGGCTGGACTGCCGGAGGCGGCGGCGTGGAAGGTCCCGAAGCTGTCCTGCGTATTGTTTTCGAAGCGGTAATGGGCGGACAGATGATTGCTGTACACCCGGATGCGAATGGTGGTCTGGTCACTGGCGCCGGAGGGGTCGGTGATGCGAACCACGAACGCATTATCACCTGCATCGGAGGCCGACGGTGTGCCGGACAGGGCACCGTTGGAGGCAACCGTCAGCCAGGCGGGACCGCCGATTTTGCTGAACGTCAGAGAGTCATTGTCCTCATCAGACGCAAAGGCCGCCAGAGTCTGTCCGGTATAGGCGATGCCTTCGGCGGCATCCGGCAGGATGATTGGGTCGCCGGCGAACATCGGCGGATTGTTTGTGCTGCCGCCCCAGAGAGTCCAGACTTCCGCACCGGAAAGCGCATAACTGTAGAGGCGGAAATCGTCAATGCGGCCGCTGAACAGCGGGTCGGCGCTGAACTGGCTTTTGCCGATGTAGTTCAGGTTGGGGGAAAAGTCGATCGGGTCCAGCGTAATCGATGCGGAGGAGGCGACGGCTCTGCCGTTTACATAGAGGGTGGCGGTATTTTCCCGAAGCACGACGGCCAGGTGCGTCCACTGAGCGGTCGGCAGCTGGGACGTCTCGACAATCTGCTCGCTGCCGCCGTTTTTGACGGCAAAGCGGAGGGTGTTGCTGCCGGAGCGCGGCGTCAGGAAGAGATATTGGGCCGTGCTGGTGCCGAAGTCGAAAATCCGCTGCCATTGATTGCCGCCGTTCCAATAGACCCACGCGGCGACGGTCATATCGCGGGCGTCCGCCACGCCGGCCGGCAGGGTCACAAAATCATCCACACTGTCCAGCACAATGGCTTGTCCGATGCGTCCGGCTGTGTAAACAGGACTGCCGCTGGGGGTGCCGTGATTGGTGCCGATGCTGTCGCTGCAGTTGTTTTCAAACGCCCAGTGCCCTGTAAATTGCTGAATCAGCAGGCGGGCCGGACGGGAGGTGAGGGTGCCGGATGCGACACAATAGTAATCCCCCTGATCGGATGCCTGCACATCGGTGATTTGGAGCGTATCGGTATTGGCTCCGGAAATCCGCCCGCCGTTGGTCAGCGGGGTCGGGGTTCCCTGCTTGTACCAGGCATAGCTGACGGCACGCGGGGCCTGAACGCGGAAGACGGCCGTTTCCCCCAGCGCAGCAACCTGTCCGGCGGGTTCCTGAACAAAGGAAAGGAATCCCATATCCGCGATCAAAGCGGCGTCCATTCGAATGTGGCGGATTCGATTGGCAAAACCGTCCTCGCTGTCGTAATTCAGACCGTACGGCCAATAATGCTGGCTGTCGCCGTTGAGCACAGCGCTGCTGCCGTCAAAGAGGCGGATTTGCCGAGAAGCGTGAGCACCGTTCCAGACCCCGCCGGATAAATTCGCACTCCAGGCGGAAATGGTGCCGACGCCCAGGGTATGGGAGATTTCATGGAGGGCGACGCGGGTATTGCGGGAGCCGCCGAAGGTAATCACGCCGTCGAAGTTGGCTTGGGCGGTAGGAACCCCGGCATTGTAGTAGATATTCAGGTGTTTGCTGAAGGAACCGTGTTTGTTGTAAAGGGCGACGGCCTCTGTCACGGCGGCTTCAATCTGGCTGCGGATGCCGGCATCGACACCGCTTAAGTTAAAGGTATAGGTGATGTCTGCCTTTATCGAACTGACAAGACACGTGCACAGAAACAGCACTCTCAGAGAAAACTTGCCGAAAGTCATTAGCGACCTCTTTGTGTGTAAAGAATGCTTTTTATCGGATTCCATACCCCCATTTATCATGTTTTCATAAAACAGTTTATATCAAAATGGAGCGGGAATGTCAATCGTATTCCAGCGGCCCCGGAACCTCGTTTTCGCGGAACGGGCAGGTGCTTTCTTGACAGGGGGGTCCGTTTGGACTACGCTTCAGCAAATTTTTTATCGGAGCGCTGGTGTGGCACAAGACGAACAGGTATTGGTAATTGAGCGAGGACAACTGGAGAAAGCGGGTCTTTTTCAGGGGGTTATGCCGGATGTGAAGCGGTATCTGCCGACTTTGTTTGCCCCGGGGGTCGGACGGTATCTGGTTCGCCGCGACGCGGAAAAAGACCCTTCTTATAAACAGCTTATTCCCTATGTGGTGATGCGTTCCGGCGGGCGCTATTTGACCTATGTTCGCGGCAAGCGGGCGGGGGAAACGCGTCTGGTCGAGAAACGCTCCATCGGCATCGGCGGACATATCAATCCGACGGATGATATGGAGTTGTTTTCGCCGTACGAGACCTATCTGAATGCGGTGCATCGGGAGGTGGCCGAGGAGGTGCATGTGGAATCACCGTATAAAGAGACGATCATCGGTCTTTTGAATGACGATTCCAACGAAGTCGGCCGTGTGCATCTTGGGATTGTGCACTTGTGGGAGCTGGAGGCACCGGCGGTCCGCCGTCGGGAGCAGATGATTACGCAGATGGAGTTTCTGCCGCCGGAGACGCTTCGGGCGCTGCGGGACAGCATGGAAACCTGGTCGCAGCTGTGTCTGGACTATCTGCTGGAGGGGCTTTTGGGACAATGAGACAGGCAGGAGTCGGAAAGGTTATGAAAAAAGCACAGGTGCTGTTGGTGATAGCGGGATTGGCCGTTTTCTTTCAGCCGACAGCTTATTCGGCTCAGGAGAAGGATTATGTGCCGCCGGCTCTGACGCCGCTGCCGTATCTGATTCGCGACCCGGCTGTGCGGAAGGAGCTGAAACTGACAGCCGAGCAGACCGCCCGTCTGGATGCACTGTGTAATCGGATGGATGCGCATCTGTTTGTTCTTCGAGACCAGCCGCCCAATCCGACAGAGCCGGAGATGATTGAACATGTCCGCGCCGTGGTGGAACTGATGAAGGAAACGGATGACATTCTCCAGCCCCCTCAGCGGCTTCGGCTGCAGGAGCTGGGGTTTCAGTTTGAGGGGGTGTATGCGATGTTTCGTCCGGCGCCGGCGGCCTATCTGCGTCTGACGGAGGAACAGAAAAATCGGATGCAGACCCTGCATCGCCAGTTTCTCCGCAATCAGGAGCAGCTGCGGACTCGTCTGGAGGAAAGCGGGCGGCAGAACGAACTGCAGGAGCAGATGGAGCAGCTGCGGGTCCGGTTTATGAATCAGTTTCTGCGGGTGCTTTCTGAAGGGCAGGTTGTGATTTGGAATGAAATGCTCGGAGCCCCGTTTGATTTTTCCCAGACGCAGCCGCTGTCGTTTCAGGCCCCGGAGTTAGAGGGCCTGACCGGCTGGTTCAACGGGAAACCTCTGACATTCAAGCAGCTGAGCGGACGCGTGGTGATTGTGATTTTCTGTTCGCCCGAGCAGTCTTCCGCAGAGGATTTGGCAGCGTACAAGCTCTGGGCCAGACAATACGATCCTCAGGACGTGGCTCTGATTGGGATTTTGGTGCCGCCGCTGCAGGCTCAAAAGGACGGAATAGAACCGGCTTCCTGGGTCCAGAAAGAAGGATTGACTTTTCCGGTGGCGCTGGATGCCAAACGGCTGACGGTCCGGGCGTGGGCCAATCCGGTGCTGCCGAGTCTTTATTTGGTTGATAAAAAAGGGCGGGTGCGGTGGTGGTGGTATGGTCCGTTGCAGCAGAACAATGCCTCGGGGGGAAAGTGGGTGGCGGAGCGGATTGAGATTCTTCGTTCGGAACAAGCGTCTCAATAAACCGAGCCTTTTACAAGTCTTTGATTTCATGCAGAACCTCGAGCGGAGGCGGAGAAGGAATCCGGTCGAGGATTTGGATCGTTCGCCACCGTCCGGTTCGGTATCGCAGATAAATCAGCCCGCTGAAGGCCAGAAGCGTCAGGCACAAAAATCCCCAGGTCCATCGGGGAGAAAGCTGGGCGATTTTCAGAAGAAAGAGCTGCCCGATAACCAGCGTCCAGTGCATGCTGACGGAGATAGCCATAGCCCAGAATGTATCACCGGCGCCGCGCAGGGCTCCGCTGAAGACCAGCATCGTGGCGTCCGCCATCACATACAGGGCGGCCATTCGCAGCATAAAGACAGCTTCGGGACGAGCAGCGGCAAAGACGACATCCTCCTGAGGAGGACGAAAGACCTCGACGAGAGGGTGCGGGAGAAGGGCAAATGTGAGCATGGTGCAGAAGGAATAGGCCCAGGCCAGTTTCAGTCCGGAAAAAGTGGCCCGATCGGCGGTATCCGGTTCGGAGCCGCCCATATAGCGTCCGACCAGACTGGTCACCCCGACGTGAATCCCTACCAGCGGGATAAAAGAGACCAAATCCCAGTTGAAAACGATGGTTACGGCGGTTGCGGTCTGGAGGCCGCAGGCGTGGAAGTTGAGGATGAGCAGAGTAAAGGCCAGCATGTTGAGGAAGAATTCGATGCCCGCAGGGGTGCCGAATCGCCAGAGTTTTTTCATCAGCATACCGTCATAACGGAAGGAGCGGGCGACGGCGAATTTGTACTGTTCGGGACTCAGGAGGTAAACGGCGGCCAGCACAAGCAGACCCAGAAAGCCGCCGAGAATCGTACCGTAGGCCGCCCCGCGGATTCCGAGGGCCGGAAAGCCGAGATGGCCGAAAATCAGGATATAGTTGATGAAGATATTCGATACGGTCGAAACAATGGCAGAGACCATCACGGTTCGGGTTTTCCCGATGCCGGAGAAAAAACTGCTCAGGCAGTTCCGGAACAGACTAATCAGGACACCGTACAGGAGAATATCGAAATAAGCGGTTTGGGGGCCGAGCTGTTCCGGAGGGATTTTGGTGAGAACAAAAAGCTGCCAGGCAAGCGGGCGTGCCGCCAGAATGAGCGGCCAGGCCAGAATGGAAATGATAAGCCCCTGTGTAATCACAACGGGGCAGTCGGTTTTTCTGCCTGCACCGTAGCATTGTGCCGTCAGAGCGGTGCAATAGCCGGTCACTCCGAGAAAGAACGTGCTCAGCATAAAGCAGGTCAGCCCGCCGCCCATGGCGGCGCTCATCTGGTGGGGCCCCAGTCGCGACAGAAACAGCCGGTCTGTGAAAATCATAATCGTATCGCAGGCGCTGGAAATGACCATCGGAAAGGCGATGGTGAGCATTTCTTTTATCCCGCCGGGACCTAGATAATGTTCTTTCCAGATTGATTTCATTGAACAAAAAGTCGCAAAACCAGAGGCGAAAAAAAGGTTTTTTCCGTCCACAGCGGGGTTATGGTATCGCTGGGGTCCGGTTTTGTCCAGAAAACTTGGGGATAATTGCCTCTTGCTGCAAAAGATGATATAATAGTCTTTTTTCAAAAGAGACAGGTTTGGGATTGTTATGGGAACGGAACATATTCGGAATTTTTCGATTATTGCGCATATCGACCACGGCAAAAGCACGCTGGCGGACCGGCTGCTCGAGCTGACCGGGGCTATCAGCGACCGGGAGAAGAAAGAGCAGTTTTTGGATGATATGGATCTGGAGCGGGAGCGGGGCATCACGATTAAGGCCTCAGCGGTGACGATGACGTATCCGTATCAGGGCCGCACCTATATGCTGAATCTGATTGATACGCCCGGGCATGTGGATTTTCATTATGAAGTGTCCCGCGCGCTGACCGCCTGTGAAGGCGCCCTTCTGGTGGTGGATGCCTCGCAGGGTGTAGAGGCCCAGACGGTGGCCAATGCCTATCTGGCCGTCGAAAGCGGCTGCGAAATCCTCGGCGTGATTAATAAGATTGATTTGACCGGGGCGCGTCCGGACGAAACGGCTCAGGAAGTCGAGCATGCCTTCGGGATTCCGGCCAAGGACTGCCTGAAGGTCAGCGCCAAGACAGGGCTGGGCGTTCCGGAACTGCTGGAGGCGATTATTATGCGACTGCCGCCGCCGGAGGACAAAAGCGGAGAACCGACGGCTGCGCTGATTTTCGACAGCCATGCGGATGAATATCGCGGCGTGATTTGCTACGTGCGGGTCTTTCAGGGACGATTGTACAAACGCCAGAAAATCCGTCTGATGGGTTCCGGCCGCACGTATCAGATTATCGAACTGGGCAAGTTTATGCCCCGAATGACTCCGGTGGACGCCTTGGGTACCGGCGAAGTGGGATATGTAATTGCCAATATCAAGAATCTGCACGATGTGACAATCGGCGATACAATTACCGATTTTCATCATCCGGCGGAAAAACCGCTGCCGGGGTATAAAAAGCCGGTCCAGATGGTCTTTTCCGATTTTTATCCGTCCGGCGAGACGGATTATCCGAAACTGCGGGAGGCGTTTGAAAAACTGGCGCTGAACGATGCGAGTTTCTCGTTTGCCCCGCAGAATTCACCGGCGCTGGGGTTCGGCTTTCGCTGCGGATTTCTCGGACTGCTGCATATGGAGATTGTGCAGGAGCGGCTGGAGCGGGAAAGCGATGTGGACGTGGTGCAGACGGCCCCGACGGTCAGTTATGAGGTCCTGCTGACCTCCGGAGAGGTCAAACGCATCGACAGTCCGGCGGAACTGCCCGACCGTTCGCGGATTCAGGAGCTGCGCGAACCGATGGTTCGGCTGGAAATCATTACCAGCCATGAATCGCTGGGCGGAGTGCTCCGCCTGGCGGAGGAGCGGCGGTGCAAACTGGTCAAGACCGAATACATCAGTCCCACGCGCGTGATGCTCGAATACAAAGCGCCGCTGGCGGAGATTGTGTATGATTTTTATGACCAGCTCAAGGGCATCAGCCACGGCTACGCGACAATGGATTATGAGTTTTTGGGCTTTGAGGCGTCGGACCTGGTTAAGATAGATATCCTGGTAAATAAGACTCCCATCGAGGCCCTCAGTTTAATTGTGCATCGGAGCAACGCCGAGAAGCGCGGGCGCAAACTGCTTTTGAAACTGAAGGAGGCCATCCCGCGGCATCAGTTTGAAATCCCGCTGCAGGCGGCAATCGGCGGCAAAATTATCGCCCGCGAGACGATTAAGGCCTACCGCAAGGACGTGACGGCCAAGCTGTACGGCGGCGATGTCACGCGAAAAATGAAGGTGCTCAAGCGGCAGAAAGAGGGCAAAAAGCGGATGAAGGCCATCGGCCAGGTGACGATTCCGCAGGATGCCTTTATGTCCATTTTGGATACAAGCGATTGAGTTATTCCAAAAACACCTAATTAGAGACTGTATTTATCTTTATATTTCGACTTTTTTCGATAATGTCGTAAAATAGTATAGACTGTTTTACGACATTGTCGATAATAGTATTGTATGGAGATTCGCAGACGCTTATATGATACGATTTTAGCCCGGCATTTGTCATCAAACCGCCAGATGGCCCTTGTCAGCGGGGCTCGGCAGGTCGGCAAAACGACTACCTGTCGGCTTCTCGCCCGGACGTATTTTAATTGGGATAACATAGATGACCGTTCGAAGATTGTCAAAGGACCGTCGGCGGTGGCCGAACAGGCGGGCTTGAATCGGCTTAACCAGGCGACCCCTGTCATCCTGTTTGATGAACTGCATAAGTTCAGAAAATGGAAGCTTTTTTTAAAAGGTTTTTTTGATACCTATGCAGACCAGGTCCGGATTGTCGTAACCGGCAGTTCGCGGCTGGATATTTATCGGCGCGGGGGAGACAGTTTGATGGGCCGGTATTTTCTATACCGAATGCATCCGTTTACGGCCGCAGAAACCGTGCGGCAGGACCTGCCTGAGCCCGGGCAGATTGTTCGTTCGCCCAAGCCCGTTCCGGAGGAGGACTATGCTGCGCTCTGGGAGTATGGCGGATATCCGGAGCCGTTTCTCCGTCGAGATGCCATGTTCAGCCGACAGTGGCATAATCTGCGGCTTGTGCAGCTTCTGCGGGAGGACGTGCGGGACTTAACGAGGATTCAGCAGATGGATCAGTTAGATCTGCTGGTGCATTTGCTCCTTGCCCGGTCCGGGAGCCGATTGGTTTACAGCAGCCTGGCCGCGGAGGTCGGGGTGACGATAGACACCGTTCGCCGATGGATTGGGACCTTATGCAATCTGCATTTGGGGTTTTTAATTCGGCCGTGGTTTAAGAATGTCTCCCGTTCTCTTCGCAAAGAACCGAAATGGTTTGTGCGCGACTGGTCGCTGGCGGAGGATGCCGGCAGACGAGCGGAAACCTTTGTGGCTTGTCATTTGCTAAAAGCGGTGGAGGGCTGGAATGACCTGGGCTTGGGGACATTTGTTTTGGGGTATGTGCGGGATGTTTATCAGCGGGAGACGGATTTTATCGTCGTTCGAGACGGCAAGCCGTGGTTCCTGGCGGTGGTCAAGACCTCTGATACGAAAATAAGCCCTGCACTGTCCTATTTTCAGCGTCAGCTGAAGGTGCCGTTTGCCTTTCAGGTTGTGATGGATGAACCCTATGTGGATGCGGATTGTTTTTCTCGTCCGCATCAGCCGCTCGTTGTGCCGGCCCGGACGTTTCTTTCTCAATTGCTCTAAACCGATTTACAGCCGGTGTCCGAGCATGTGCAGGGTGACGGTGCCGAGGCACAGGGAGCGGCTTGCGGCATAGGTCAGGCCGGCCTGTCGGCAGAGGTCCGGGAAGTTCAATTCATCATTCCACGTGCGGATAGATTCGGCCAGATAAATCAGCGGGTTGGGTCTGCCGAAGAGCGGAATGCTGGCGGCGGGCATCAGATGCCGAAGATACATCCAGAACAATCCGCGAACCCATTTGTTTTTCGGCAGGGAGAATTCGAGGATGCCGATGCGTCCGCCGGGACGAAGGAGCCGCTTCATTTCCTTCAGGGCCGCGGGGATGTCGGGGATATTCCGCAGGCCGAACGCACAGGTAATCAGGTCAAAGGAGTTTGACGGAAGGTCCGTCCGGACGGCGTCAGCGACATGCCATCTGATTTGCTCAGACAAGGCGGCGTATTTTTCCCGGGCCTGTTCAATCATCGCCGGACTAATGTCCAGGCCGACGATTTCGGCAGCGGGCTGAAGATGAGCCAGAGCAGCGGCCATTTCGCCCGTTCCGCAGCACAAATCAAGGATGCGCTCCTGCGGCTGAGGATTCAGCAGGGCGGCGGCGGTGCGGCGCCAGCGCCGGTCCAGCCCAAAACTGAACAGGCGGTTGCAGAGGTCATAGCGTGCGGCGATGGGTTCAAAGTCAAACACGGCGGTTGTCCGAACATTCGATTTATGCTGTTTTGTTCAGCAGAATAGACAGGATCAGAAGGATGCCGAAGGCCAGATGCAGGGCGGCGGTTTTCCGGTCGAGGGCCTCCAATTCCGGAGAATCTCGGCTGGTCAGGACGGTGTGCAGATTGCGGAACGCCAAAGGAGCCGTCAGCAGCACCAGCAGCGACAGCAGAGGCAGGATGTTCAGGACAATCAGGACGGCCGTAATTCCAAAAGCCGTCAGAACAAGGGCGGCATATTCGAGTTTGGCGAGGCGAAACCCCAGCAGGCAGGCAGTGGTTTGAATGCCTGCCTTGATGTCATCCTCAATGTCGCGCAGATTGTTGGCGGACAGGATGGCCGCCACGAGACAGCCGACCGGAAGCGACACCCACAGGACGGAATGGCTGTAAGCGCCGGTCAGGACATAATAGGAGCCGATGACCATCAGCGGGCCCATCAGTACAAAGACCATCGGGTCGCCGAAGCCCCGATATTTCAGAAAGAACGGAAAGCCGGTATAAAAAAATCCGCCGGCCATTCCGACCAGTCCCAGAAGGAGCATCGGCCATCCGCGGAGCCAGATAAACCAAAGTCCGAGCAGGGCCGTAAGGGCAAAGCAGATCAGTCCGGCGGCCAGGACTGCACCCGGCGAAAGCAGTCCTTCGGGAAGGACCCGGCTGCCGCCGCGTGTATCAGGACGGTCCACGCCTTTGAGAAAATCAAAATATTCGTTGATCAGATTGGTTCCGGCGTGAATCGCCAGCGAAGCGGCCAGAACGAAAGGAAGCAGAGGCCACTGCGTTTCTGCATTGCCGTATGCCAGGGCCGCTCCCAGAAAAACAGGAATAATGGACGCCGTATAAGAGAAGGGGCGAAAGGCCTGAAGCCAGATGGAAAGCCGGGTGCGGTTCATTTCGGTTGGTTTGAGCGGTTCAGGCGACATCTTTTTTCATCAGCTCCCGCAGCAAAATGGTGGCATAGCAGCCGGAATCCAGCTCGAAGGACAGCTGGAGGTATTCGCCCTTGTCATCCTGTCCGGTGTCGATTTCAATCTGTTTGGGCTGAAAGCGCAGGGGCCGACGTCCGCCTTTGGCGCCGGCAATTTTGAGACGGCGAAGGTCTTCCTCCTGCAGCGGCACCTGGTCAAGCACGGCGTTTTCGATTTCCCCTGCGGCTCCGCTGATTCGGGTGGTTCGAAGCCCCAGCAGGGGGCCGGTCGGGCTGATTTCAAACCGTTCGCATCGGGGCTGTTCGGCCGCAGGGTCTTCCACCGCAAAACAGGCGCCGTTGTCGTGCTTCATCGCCAAATCGCCTTCAAGCACCTGGTCGATTCGAGGCATTCGGGCGGCCAGGACCTGGTTGAAGATATGAGACTGCCAGGCCGCCACCAGAAGACTTCGAAACGGTTTGCTGACGGCCAGGGCGGCGCGGCGTTTGTCGCCGGGACAGTCAATCAGCGACTGCAGCGCCCGCCGCTGGTCGCGGAATCGAAACGGCCAGTTGCGGTAGGCCTTGTCGTATTGCCCTTCTTCGTAAAAGCGCCGGGCCCGAATGAAATCTTTCTGCTTGTCCAGCTCGGGTTTGCCCAGCAGGATGTCCGTAAACTCTTCGAGGCGGTCCTTTACGAGGGCCCAGCCGAGCAGGTGCGATTCAAAACGAGACCCAAACCGCTGGGGACCGAAATAGTTCGGCACACCGCGCCGGGCCAGCACGGTTAAGCACTGCTCGGCGATTTCTTTGGCTTGCGGGATGGGAACTTCCAGCTGTCGGACCCGGATGCGGAAGCGGTTGCCGGCCAAATGACCGGTTTTGAGTTTGTTGTTGTGCCGGGCGACTTCGAGAATGCGGATATTCGGCAGCTCCAGGGCCAGCAGACGCTCCGGCTCGACGTGTTCGACTGACATCCATTGCCGCGTGACGGCTTTGGTGTCTTTGCGTCCGGCCATCCCGATATCCAGATGGCGGACCCCGAGGGCGTCGGCGATTCGTTTGGCGGCGTCGGAGCTGGCCAGGCCGGTTTTTTCAATTCGGAAGAAGGTGTGGGTTCCCTCGCCGGACGGCGGATAAAGAGGGATTTCATCGACAAAGAAGTCTTCCGGGCAGACCTTGATGACGCCGCCGATGCCCGGCAGGTCTTTGGTCAGATACGGCCAGGCGGTTGTATCTACCAGTTCAATATTGTTTTCAGAATTATTTTCAGACAAAGAGTCCATTGTTTTCTGGTGTTTAGAGTTTTCTTAAGCATAGAGAACGGCTGGAAAAAAGCAAGAGGCAAAAACCGGACCTCAAATGTCAGAAAAATCGCAGAGGATTGAATCGGCAACGGCCCAGGCAGGACGTGTCAGTCGAACGCATTCCGCTGTATATTCCAGCAAACCCAGAGCCGTATAGTGCCGAATGGGTTCGGCAAATAATTCCATCGGGTCAAAACCGGTTTGAGAGATGAACTGTTGTCGATTGATCCCGGCGGATTTCCGCAGATTCAGGACAGCCGTCTCGCAGGCAATTTCCAGAGCAGAGGGAACCTGGACCTCGTCAAAGGCCCATTGGTTCTTCCGGATGGATTCGATATATCGCTCCAGGTCGGCGGTATTGCGGGTGCGCTGTCCCCGGAACCAGGAGGCGGCGGAAGGCCCCAGTCCCAGCCAGGGGCGATTGTCCCAATAGCGAAGATTGTGTCGGCAGGCAAAGCCGGGACGGGCGAAGTTGGAGATTTCGTACGGCTCCAGGCCCGCTGATTCGAGGATGTCGATGGCGGCCTCATACATCTGTCGGTCGGTGTCTTCATCGACAGGAATGATTTTTTCGTCTTGAAGGGCCTCAAAAAGCGGGGTGTCGGATTCATAGGTCAGACTGTAGGCCGACAGATGAGAGATGTCGAGGGCGATGGCCTTGCGGACAGACTGCTTCCAGGATTTTAAGGAAGAACCGGGAACGGCAAAAATCAAATCCAGCCCGATATTTTCAAAGCCGCATTGTCGGGCTGTTTTGACGGTATTGAAGATATCCTCCGGCTGGTGAAGCCGCCCGAGGAACGACAGCTCCTCCGGATGAAAGGATTGCGCCCCGATGGAGAGGCGGTTGACGCCGTATGTTTTCAGCACCGTAAAAATCGCTGCATCGGTCTGGGCCGGATTGATTTCAACCGTAAACTCTTCGGTCGGGCGGCCTGTCTGTTCGAGAAGCCGGCGAAGCAAAAAGTCCATTTGGCTGACGGACAGAACGGAAGGAGAGCCGCCGCCGACGTACAGGGTCTGGATGGGCGGCTGAAGGGTGTACAGGTCCAGCTCTCGGAGGACGGCCCGACTCCAGGCATCCGCCGCATCCGGATTGTAGGGAATGGAATAAAAGGAGCAGTAGCGGCATTTGCGGGCACAAAAGGGCACGTGAATATAGACGGACAGCGTGTTGTCAGGAGTCGGGGAAGTGATCGGCTGGAATCTTTTTTCAGACATGGTCCGGGGCAGCCGGAGAGGGCGTTTCCGCCGGAGCGGCAATCGCCCGGTGAGAATGCTGCCAGATTCTTCGCCACAGGCCGGTGAGGGCATAGCCGCCGAAACAGACAACCAGAGCGACCTGCAGCCCCGTTTGCCATATCAGAGCCAGAATGACGGCGACCCAGAACAGGTGGATGATGGGTTTTTTGCCGCGAAGGTACTGGTTGACCAGATGCGGATACTCGATGCGGCTGACCATCAGGGCGCCGGCGCCGATGGCAATCAGCGGAAGACAATACAGGATGGTTTTCAGAAGCAGAGCGAACAGGGGTCCGCGGGCCATAGGGTCGGCCTTCATATGTTCAATCAGGACAATCAGTCCGGCCAGAATGCCCGCGGCGGCGGGTGTCGGAAGCCCCTGGAAAACCCGATGTGCGCTTTCGTCTTCAACATTTTCTACATTAAATCGGGCCAGACGGACGGCGGCACAGCACATATAGGAAGCCCCCGCCAGCCAAAGAAACCGACGGAAAAAGTCAGACAGAAAGAACGTTTCTTCCCCGAACAGGTCCGGGAAGTTCTGAATCAGCACGCGAAAGGCCAGAACCGCCGGAGCCGCCCCGAAACTGAGCATATCGCACAGACTGTCCAGCTGCCCGCCGAAACTGGAGGTCGTCTGGCTCATTCGGGCGATGCGTCCGTCGAGCATGTCGGCAATCATTGCGATGAAAATCATATAGCCGGCCAGGGCAAATTTGTCCGGTCCGTGAGCGGCCAGTCCGATGGCGGCAAACCCGCAGATGCCGTTGATGAGGGTTACCAGCGAGGGCAGAATGGTAACGGTTTGAAGCCGTCTGGGTTTGGACGGAAAGAAGAAACGGCGTTTTCTGTGTTTATGACTCATTTTCGTATCGGGCCAAGGGCGTTTCGCCCGCTTTGACCTTTTCGCCGACTTTGACCAAAATCTTCAGGTTAGGCCCCGCCGGTATATACAGTTCCGTTCTGGAGCCGAACTTAATCATACCAAAGGGCTGTCCGGCCGTAAAGGTTTGATTTTCGGCCGCCTCGCAAACGATTCGGCGGGCAATGGCCCCCGAAATCTGACGCAGCAGAAGCGGTTCAGAGGGCGGCTGGATTCGCTCCAGCAGGAGGTTGTTGGATTCGTTGACTTTTCCGGCCTGAACGCCTTCGAGGGCATTGAGGAATTTGCCGGGCTTGTAGGTGACGGACTTGACACGGACGGCACAGGGCATCCGGTTGATGTGGACATTGAAGATGCTCAAAAAGATGCCGATGCGGACGGCCGGGTCAGGGCCCAGCGCCGGTTCGTGTACCTGTTCAATGTCGCTGATAGTACCGTCAGCGGGGGCAAGAAGCAGAGCCGGGTCATCTGGAATTATCCGCTTCGGGTCGCGGAAAAAGGAAACGGCCCATCCCAGCACGACCAGCAGAATCGCTTGCGGCAGGACGCCCGCCAGCCAGAAACCAGCTCCGCTGTGCAGGGATTCCGGAAGCACCTGCTGAAAGAACAGGGCATACACGAGCATCAAAACAAGCAGGACGGCCGGATAAGCCGCCGCCTGCGGCAGACCATATTTGGTTATCGGAATTCGCATAGATAATCAGGATAAAAGATGCCCTGTTAAAAAGCAAGTTTTGCTTTCAGGATAAGTTAAGGTGTGTTTGAATGTCTATGGATGCAATATGTCCAGTAATCAATTCCTTTAAGTTTTTCCTTGAACCGGTCGAAGAAAAAAATGTATAATTAATATGGATTATGATGAGAGGCTATCCAAAGGGGAACCAATAGGTGTTTGTCCCGCGGCGATGCCTCTCTTTTTTATCGGTACTCCAGCTTTCCTCGAAGGTTGTTCATAAAAGCCACGTCGTTAGAGCGAATGAACTCACGCAGCAGGGAAGAAAATTTTTTCTGATTCGGAATCAGCAGTTTTGCCAGTTTTCCTTTGTTTTTTAAGTATTGAATCAGACAGTAAAAGTCTCCATCACCTGAGGCAATCACTGCCTCATCATAGTTTGGAAATTCAATCAGGGCCTGAAGAACAAGCTCTGCATCTACATTCCCTTTTGTTTTGCCGTTTTTCAATAATATGGCATGTTTGAGGATCAAATCGTATCCTTGCCTTCTAAGGTTTTCATAGAGCGGCTGGTTTTTTTCCAGATATCCAATAAATAAGAATGCTTTGCTCACATGATATTTATCGGCCAGATATTTTCGAAAACGTCCAAAGTCCAGCTGCCAGCCTTGCTCTTTGATTGCCAAGTGTACATTTTGACTGTCAATAAAGGTGTATCGAATCGGTTTTTTCTTTGAGGGTCCTGATGAATCAGTTTGCAGTTCTATGATTGGGTCTCCGACTTGAAAAATGGGTACTGGGTTTATGAAAACGGCGAAGCGGAAATGCTTCGCCGTTCTTGTTTTCCATCTGCGCGCTTTTCAGACAATCAGTTCGTTGCCGACCTTTCGGGCGCGGGTGGGTTTGTCGAGGTTGATGCCGAGGGCTAGGCCGATTTCGACCAGCAGATTCCATCCGGCAGCCAGATACACATAGGGAGTCAGTTCGCCGGCGTCCGGGACCTGAATCGTCGGGAAGGGGGTCTTGCGGTTGGCGATGGCAACCACCTTGAGCCCCACACCCTTGACAAGGACCTCCTGAAACTTTTCGATTTCGGCCTCGATGGGGTCCACCACAAAAACAATGTCCTTGGGGTCCATCACTTCCTCGATGCCGTGCACGGCATACGTGCCCTCCAGATAGTCGGATTTATTGCGGGTGATTTCGTTGGTCTTCAGGGTCAGCTCCTCAGCCACGCCGTCGTTGTATCCGGCGAAGTAGATGGTGGGTGCCCCGACGGCTGTCTGGATAATCGATGGGTCGATTTTGAGGGTCAGAGCGGTCTGAATCTGGTCCGCCAGCCTGCTGCAGTTGACGTCGGCCAGGTTGCCGGCGATATGCCGCAGGAGCGATTCATAAAAGAGGGCCTGCTCAATCACGCTTTTGGTGGCGGCGACGGCCTGTTCCCAGCCGCAGGTGAGGACAAAAGTTTTTGCACAGGCCTCTTCGAGCAGCGTTCCGGCGTTGGCCGACAGACCGAAGCGGTTGGGGTTGCCCATTTCTTTGAGTTTTTTGGCCAGCAGCACCACTTCTTTGGTGCGTCCGGAGTTGGAGGCGCAGAAGACGGCAAACCGCGACAGGTTGTACTCGGCCGCCTGCCGGGAGCCCTCTGTGAAGACGGCCAAATCCATCCCCCATCGCAGGGCTTTTCGGATGGCGTTTTTGGCGGGGAAGATTCGGCTGGACCCCTCGCCGGTCAGCAGCAGCCGACCTGCAGAACGGATGGTTTGGGCGACCTCTTTGGTTTGCTGGAGGTTAAATTTTCGCACGACTCCCACGACATCCATCATCTCACGGACCAAGGCGAATTTTGCATATCGTTCTTCCTGCAGATTCATCGGGATTTCTCCTTAATAATATAGATGTTGATTCGAATTACCCTCGTTGGAGAACGGCCTGGGCAGCGGCCTCGAATTGTTCGGTTTCCTGACGGACTCGCTTGACAAAATCGTTTTCCTCCAGCGGCCCGATGACGGCGAGCATTTCCTCGCTGTTCCGGTAGGTGGCCTGCCGGAAGGGGTTGTCGTAGTCTTTTTTGCGGGATTCATAAACCCGCCGGCAAATCAGATGCTGGATTTGGACAGTCTGTCGAAGGGCCTCCTTCCACTGCTCAACAGTCAGCGTCTGAGTCTCGTACAGCGAGCACAGGGTCGCCCAGGCGTGCTTTTGTTTGTCGGCCGGATACCGCTGCCAGAGCTGGTCATAACGTTCATGAATCTGCTGCCAGGTTTGCAGTTTTCCGTCGCGGATGTCGGCCCGCAGCCGGTCCACATCTTCGGCAGGCATCAGCTGGCCGCCCAGATTGACCCAGTGCCGGCATCGCGGCCCCTGCAGGGCGGTTTTCAGGTCTTCAAAATGCGCCTGCGGGTTGGCCTGCATCCAGCTGAGCAGATTCTTGACTGCATAATACAAAAGCATCTGCCGATAGGCTTGGTACCCTTCAATCGGTTTGAGAATAACGGCCTTTCGGGAGGATTTTTCCATTTTTTCGCCGAGCACTTCCAGGTCGGCGACCCCCTTTTCGCCGCTGCAAAGCAGCGTGCGTCCGAGGGCGGCCAGGTCGTCGGCGGAGCGGCTGTCGGGAGATTGCCCCTGTCTGCGGAGATAGGCCTTGGCGGTCCACTCCTCCAGAAGCCGCATCGCATGGAAGATTTCCTCGGCGGTATCCGGGGCCAGACTGTCAAACTCAATATGCTGCGTTTTGCGGATGCGTTTGTCGCGCGTCAGAAACTTCCAGGTATTGCGGGCCAGCGCGTACATATTAAACAGCCACCAGAAGGCGGGCATGACCTCCAGCCGATCTAAGGGAACGTTGTTGTTCAGCAGCGAAAACGGAAGCGGAATATCCAGCTCGGCCGGATAATCTCCTTTGGACAGCAGCACAAAGGAGGCAAACCGGGAAGAGTGTTTGATGCTGGTACACAGGCCCGGCCAGAATCCGCGTCCGGCCTGGACTTCATTGTCGTTGGCTCGGCTGTTGTGGTTGGAGCCGACGGTAGCCCCGGCGGCCATATTGCTTTGCCCCAGCACGACGGAGGCGATCAGAAACGAGTTGTTGTGGTGCTGTTCATGGGCAGGGAAAATCAGGTTGTTGAGCACCTCGCAGCAGGAAATCGTGGAGTTGTCGCCGAGGAACGAATGAATCAGTCGGGCGCCGTATTTCAGATTGGAGTTGTTGCCGAGGATAAAACGCACGGCCTTGCAGCCGTAGAAAATGTGGCAGCCGTAGCCGATGATGCCGTTGACCAGTTCGACCCCTTCGCCGATTTGGCTGGGTTCTTCGGGGGAGGAATTGATGGTCAGATTTTTGAGTTTGTTGGCCCCTTTAATATAACAGTGGGCGCCGATTTTGACGTCTTTGAGAATCTGACAGTTTTTGATGACGCACTGATCGCCGACCGTGCCGTAGTAGCCGCGTCGGCTGTCAAACTGCTTCTGGGTCATTTCCTTCAGCCGCTCCAGAAGCAGCCTGTCCTCTCGATATTTCGCCCACAGATAAGCGTCGGCGGTAATCATCTCGTCGAAGGGGATTACGCGCCGGCCGCCGGCTTCGTTCATCAGGTCCAGCCAGATGCGGACGGATTCGGGTTCACCGTCTTTGACGATGCCGTTGCCGAATTTGGCGTAGTTGGTTGTGTGCATCTCGTGAATGTTCAGCAGAATGCACCGGTTCCCGATGATGTAGTGGGCCAGATAACTGACATTGTGGATGGCGGTATCATCGCCGATGTCGCAGGAGACAATCCGGCTGTTGGTGATGCCGACCGGCACCTGCATATCATGATGCTCGAGGATTTGGCTGCGCATTCGTCCCAGCCGCACTAGTCCGAAAAAGGAGCTGTTTTTGATTTGTGCCGGCTCAAACTCGTCGGTAACCAGCACATCATCCCAGTTGTCGGCCGTGTTGCCGTTCTTGACCAGCTGCTCCAGTTCATCCGCCCGCAGATGACGCCAGGCCGGATGGGGCTGAGGGATTTGACTGTTGCGAAGGTAAAATTCGTCTTTGCCGTCCGGCAGATAGGGGGAAGGAATAAAATTCTTTCCGAGCTGACCGGCCGGCAGCAGAACCACATGTTCCATCCGGATGACCCTCCAAGACCATTCGAAATTTTTTAAAGGTGCATTATATACAGATGCTGCACAGCCGGGCAAGAATTCTGTGCAGGATTTTACCTTTTTCTGCCGCGGCCTTTGGCGGAGCGGCTGCGTCCGTTGTGCCGATTCTGGACAAGCGGTTCCGCCGGTGCGACGAAAAGCTGACGGGCCGGCACATTTACGGACACGATTCGCACTTTCATCGGCTGGCCGAGGTGAATGCTGTGTCCGGACCATTTGCCGACAACGGCCTGGGCCCGCGGGTCGTATCTCCATTCGTCCAGCCCCAGGTCGCCGGGTTCGATAAGCCCTTCGATGCCGAATTTCAGACACTGGACAAAGACGCCGAAATTGGTCAGCCCGGAGACAACGGTGTCCATTTCGTCGCCGACGCGTCTGGTGAGCATTTGAAGAATCAGAACGGTTTTAAGCTCTTCTTCGGCCTGGTCGGCCTGTTCTTCTGTCCAGGTCAGGTGTCGGCCGATTTCCCGCAGTTCCAGCTCGGGCAGGACTTCTTCCAGCCCGATTTTGTTCAGGGTGCCGCGGATATAGCAGTCGATAAGCCGATGAACCAGCAGGTCGGCGTAGCGGCGGATGGGACTGGTGAAGTGGCAGTAGTGTGTGCTGGCTAATGCATAGTGCCCGATATGCAGGGGCGAGTATTCCGCTCGGGGCAGACTGCGGAGGACATACGTGTTGATGGCGTAGGAAAGAGGCGTGTCTTTCACGGAATCCAGCAGGTCCTGAATGGCCCGACGGTCGAGGACGCGGGGGACCTTCATTCGGAACAGCTTGATAAAACGTCCGAGGTTTTTGGCGCTTTGGGCGTCCGGCGCCGGGTGAATTCGCCGAAGGAAAGGGACCCGGAATCGATCCAGCAGACCGGCGACCGCCTCGTTGGCCTCGACCATAAACATTTCGATGATGGTGTGCGGATAACTGTCGTCCGCCGGATGTGCGTCGATGACCTGCCCGGATTCATCATAAACCAGCTCCGTCTCCGGCAGGTCCAGATGAATCATTCCGGCTTTGCGGCGCCGGGCCTCGATGGCTCGGGCCAGCGTTTCCATATCTTTCAGCAGCGCGACCACTTCTCCCGGAAAGCCCCGGGCCTTTCCCCGCAGAATCCGGTCGGCCTCTTCATAGGTCAGACGGGCCGTAGAGCAAATCACCGTGTTGTCAAATTCCGTCTGAAGGACCTTGCCGTCGGGGCTGTAGGTGATGTACACGCTTTTGGTGAAGCGCCGCTGGCCGGGCTGCAGCGAGCAGATGCCGTTGCTGAGCACCTCCGGCAGCATCGGGATGACCTTGCCGGGCAGATAAACGCTGTTGCCGCGCCGGCGGGCCTCCTTGTCCAGCGGGGTCTGCATCGGGACAAAGGTGCTTACATCGGCAATATGGACGCCCAGACGCCAGTTGCCGTCGCGGTCTTTCCTCAGACTGATGGCGTCGTCAAAGTCTTTGGCATCCGGCGGGTCGATGGTGATGATGGTTTCTTCGGTCAGGTCCGCCCGGTTGCCGATTTCGTCGGGATTGAACTGTTCGACGGCCTGGCGGGCCTGCTGCCGGCAGTCTTCATCGAAATCCTCCGGCAGGGAAAACCGTTCCATCACGGCGCGGATTTCGGTATCGTAGCGTCCAGCCCTGCCGAGAATTCGAATGACCGCCCCGCGGGCCGGCTGATTGTTCTGCGGATAGCGCGTGATTTCCACCACGACTTTGTCGTTCTCGCGGGCTCCGCTGGCGGAGACGTCGTCAAGAACAATGGAGCCGAAGAAGCCCTTGCCTTCCGGCTGGATGAACCAGAGGTTTTGCCGCCGCTGCAGGGTGCCGACAAAGCGGTCGCTGCTTCGTTCGATAATCTGGATAATTTGCCCGCCGTACCGCCACTGGCCGTCTCGTTTGCCGCGCCGAATGACCTTTGCCTGAACGATATCGCCGTTCATCGCCCCATTGATGTCGTCGGGAGCGATGAATAGGTCGCCGTGGGCATTGGGGGTTATCGGAACCAAAAAGCCAAAGCCCCTCGGGTTGGCGCGAAACGTTCCGATGACGGTATCGGACAGCGGGGGCAGCACCAGGTTTTTTCGCGAATCAGTGACAATTTGTCCGTTTCGGCGAAGGTCCTCTACGGCCTTCTGGAAGGTGGCCGCCTCTTCCCTGCCGACTCCCAGCCAGCCGGCCAGCTGCGAAGCCGTCATCGGCTCATAATCCCGTCGTGTCAGGGTGTTAAGTATTTGTAATTTATAATGTTCCATCGCCCTCGCATTGTATCCGAAACTCGGCTGTTTGGCTATCTTTTATCGGAACAAGAAGGGCATTTTCTTGCATTTTTCCTTTGCAGGGCTACAATGGTCTTCTCTTTTGACTTGGCGAACAACGAGATAAAACGCAGGAGATTGCGATGAAAATAGTGGTATCCGGCATGGTCGGATTGGATAAAAAGGAATACCTGGAGGAGGTTTGCGACTATGCCCGTCGGCAGGGCAAGGATATTCTGTTGTGCAATGTGGGGGATCGGATGTATGCCGAGGCGCCGGATGTGCCGCCGGGACGGATTCTGGACATCTCCCGGGAGCGGCTGCATTCGCTTCGCCGCAGTGTGTTTAAGGACATTCTGGCCCAGGCCCGCACCCACGAGCATGTGGTTGTCAATACGCATGCAACCTTCCGCTGGCGGCATGGGCTGTTTCCGGCGTTTGATTTTTACCAGACACGGGCTCTGAAGCCGGATTTGTTTATCTGTATTATCGACAGCGCCGAGCGGCTTCACGTGCGGCTCAAGAAAGACCACCGCAGTCAGCATACCCTTAAAGACCTGCTGGTCTGGCGCGAGGAGGAGATTCTGGGGACCCAGATGATGCAGCAGGGAACGCGACCGGAGGCGCCGTTTTACTGTCTGGCACGCGGGCTGCACAAGAATACGGTGGAGACCTTTTATCGTCTGGCGTTTGAACCCCAGCGGCCGCGGGCTTATCTGAGCTTTCCGATGACCCACGTGGCGGGACTGCCGGATGTGATTGCCGAGATTGACCGGTTTCGTGATACGATGAAGGAGATTTTTACCTGCTTTGACCCGGGCGATTTGGAGGAAGCGTACCTGCCGTATTATGCGAAAAAAGCCAAGCAGGAAGGCCAGAAAACCATCGAGGTGAAAGCCCTCGGCCAGACGGTCCATTTTGATGTGGAGGAGGTCCTTCAGATTGAAACCGACATCAACAGCCAGATTTATGCGCGGGATTTTATGCTGATTGACCAGTCGGAAATGATTATCAGTTTTGTGCCGGCCCTGCCGGATGGGATGCCGGCCTTGTCCAGCGGCGTGGAGCGCGAGCTTCAGCACGCTCACGAAACGGCCAAGCAGGTCTATGTAATCTGGATACCCAAGAAGGCCCCGTCGGTATTTGTGACCCAGACGGCCAGCCGGGTTTTTTCATCGGCTCAGGAGGCCCTGGACTTTTTCCGCAAAGAATACGGAGGGCGGATTTGATTGTGAAAACGCATCAGGAACTGGCGGCGCTGATGGACCATACCCTGCTGAGCCCTACAGCGGTTCAGGCGGATATTCGCCGGCTCTGTCAGGAGGCGATCGAGCATCGGTTTGCGGCGGTGTGCGTAACCGGCAAATGGGTGTCTCTGGCGGCGGACCTGCTGAGGGGCAGCGGAGTCCGTACGGCGGCGGTGGTCGGTTTTCCGCTGGGCACATCCAGTCCGCGGCTGAAGGCCCTCGAGGCCCAGGAGGCCGTTATGAACGGTGCGGACGAGCTGGATATGGTGGCGGATTTGGCTGCTATTGTGGAAAAAGACGACAAGATGCTCCGGCGAGATATTGAATCGGTCTGGAAGGTCTGTCGGCAGATGAACCCGCCGGTGGTGCTGAAGGTGATTATCGAGTCGGCGGCGCTGACGGACGAGCAGATTGTCTTTGCCTGCCGAATCGGTCAGGAGATTGGGGTTGATTTTCTCAAGACCAGCACCGGCATGCACAAGGCCGGCGGGGCGACGGTCGAACACGTACGGCTGATGGCTCAGACGGCCCCGCGATGCAGAATCAAGGCCTCCGGCGGCATCCGAACAGCCCAGCAGGCCCTGGCAATGCTCGAGGCGGGCGCCGCTCGATTAGGGACCTCCTCCTCCGTGCAGATTCTGCAGGAGTTTGCTTCTGCGGCGAAATAGTTTTATGCATCCGCTCCATCCCAAAGCGTGTCGGTGTTTTCTTCGTCCGATCTTTTCAAAGGCAGCTGTTTCCCAGCTCTATGAAACAATTTCCCGCAAAGAATTTCCGGCCGTTTGGGGCGGCAATGACTCGGTCCATCATTTCAGTATCTTTTGTGCTCAGCCCGCTGCGATTTTTCAGGCGGCTCTGAATGAGCCGGACCTGCCGGCTCGGCTGGAGCGGGCTCTTTCTTCGTACCGATTGGCCGAAGAGGTTCCTGTGCCTCAAGGGGTTTTTTGCGGGGGCTGGATGGGATATTTTGCCTATGAACTGGGGCGCTTTTTTGAAAAACTGCCGGGGCAGGCACAGGACGATATCCAAATGCCCGTCGTCTGGCTGGGCTTTTATGATAAGGCCGTTCTCTTCCATCATAACCGGCAGGAATATTGGCTGGCGGCGGTGGAGATAGAGGGGGGAAACATTTCCGCCGAAGACAAGTTTGCCCAACTGTCCGGCTGGCTGCGGGAGGCCGAACATCAGGATGTGCCGGAGATTCCTTTTGCGGCGGATGCCGAGCGCGTCCGGTTTACATCCCGAATGAGTTGTCAGGACTATCTGGCCGCTCTGGAGCGCATCCGCCGATACATTTATGACGGGGAGGTTTATCAGGTTAATTTGACCCGAAGGATGGAAAGTCCCTTCGACGGAAGACCCATCGACCTTTTTCACTGGCACAGCCGCTGGAACCCCAGCCCGTATGCGGCGTATCTGGCGGCCGAAGACTGGGCCGTCGTCAGCGCCTCGCCCGAATTGTTTTTGCAGATTCGCGACCGGCATATCTGCACGCGGCCGATGAAAGGAACCCGTCCGCGCGTCAGCGGGCCGAATGCGGAGGAACGGAATCGGACGGCGTTTCGGGATTTGGCGGAAAGTGAAAAAGAACAGGCCGAGCTGGCGATGATTGTGGATTTGGAGCGCAATGACCTGGCGCGGGTCTGTGTGCCCGGCAGCCGGATTGTCTCTCAGTTCCGTACGATTGAAGAATATGCCACCGTCTATCAGGCCGTTGCGGCCATAGAGGGGCTGCTCCCGCGGCGCAATGACCCGGCGCTCTTTTTGGAAATCCTTCGGGCGGTTTTTCCGGGCGGTTCGGTGACGGGAGCACCGAAAATCCGTGCGATGGAAATCATTGATGAACTGGAACCGACGGCTCGCGGAGTTTATACCGGCGCCGTCGGCTGGCTGGCATTGAACGGGGATGCCTGTCTGAATGTGGCCATCCGGACGACGGTCGTGAAAAACGGGTGTGTTTTCCTCCAGACCGGCGGGGGTATTGTCGCCGATTCCCAGCCGCAGGCGGAATGGGAGGAGATGCTGCTGAAAGCCCGGGCCCTGCAGAATGCGGTTCAGGCCGTATGCTCGCGGCCGCACAGGCCGGCGGTTTTTGCTGTTCATCCCAGCGGCGGCCGTTTATAGTATGGTTCAAAAGGCGGATAACCGGAGGATAGTATGGAGCAGGTTTTTCTGAATGGTTCTCTTGTGCCCGCATCCCAGGCCCGAATCGGGATTGATGACAGCTCCTTTTTGTACGGAATCGGACTGTTTGAAACGATGCGGGCAGTTGGGGGGCGGGTGTTTCGCTTTTCGGACCATTGGCAGCGGCTGGCGGACTCCGCTCAGGCCCTCTCGATTGTGAATTCCTATTCGAAGGAGGAGGTACAGGATGCCGTTGGACAGGTCCTGCGGGCCAACCAGCTGACGGACGCCCGGATTCGTCTGACGCTGACCGGCGGCTCCCTGCGGGCCGAAGAAAACCGCCGCTCAACCCTGCTGATTACGGCCACGGCGTTTGTCCCTTATCCGAAGGAGTATTTCGAAAAAGGCGTGCGGGTAGTGATTACGGATTACCGCCAGAATCCCAAAGACCCCTTTGCAGGGCACAAAACGACCTGCTACGGGCCGCGTCTGGCGGCGCTGCGCGTTGCACACGAGAAACTGGCGGCTGAAGCCCTCTGGTTTACAACGGAAAACCGGCTGGCCGAGGGCTGCATCAGCAATGTTTTTTTGGTTCGGCAGGGCAAACTTCTCACGCCGCCGCTTTCCACACCGGTTCTGCCGGGCATCGCCCGAAAAACAGTGCTCGAGCTGGCCCGGCAGGAAAAGATTTCGACGGAAGAGCGTCCGCTGGACATCAATGACCTGCTGGCGGCCGAAGAGGTCTTTCTGACGAATGTGATTATGACAATTCTGCCGGTGATTGCGGTGGAAGGCCACACTGTCGGTGAAGGCAAACCCGGTCCAGTGACCAAGAGCTTGACGCAGAAATACGAAGAAAAACTTCGGGATTCGACTCTATGAAAATCGAACAGATAGAACGGCTGCTGGAGGAAATTGCCCCGCTGAAACTGGCGCAGGAATGGGACAATGTCGGATTCCTGCTCGGTGACCGCAGGCGGGACATCAAAACCATCCTGCTGACGATTGATACGACGATGGCGGTTGTCGCAGAGGCCAAAGCTGCAAAAGCGGACCTGATTTTGGCCTATCATCCAATTATCTGGGACGGGCTGAAAAAGATTACCGCCGACGGGCCGACCGCGCCGGTTTATGCCCTGATTCGCGAGGGCATCGGTGTCTTTTCCATCCATACGGCGTTTGATGCCGTGCTGGGCGGTGTCAATGATGCGCTGGCGGAGATTCTTGAGATTCAGGACCCAAAACCCCTCGGAGATTTTGTCGCCGACCCCAAAGGACCCCAGTACAAGATTGTAACCTTTGTGCCGACGGACTCCGTCAATCAGGTTGCTCAGGCCCTTTACGAAGCCGGAGCCGGCGCCATCGGACATTACTCCCATTGCGGGTTTCAAACCGTCGGGACGGGGACATTCAAGCCCCTTAAAGGCGCCAACCCGACCATCGGGCGAAGGGGCAAACTGGAGGAAGTACAGGAAATCCGTCTGGAAACCGTCGTTTCCGCCGACAAGGTGCAGGCGGCTGTGGCCGCCCTTCGGAGGGCCCACCCCTATGAAACGCCGGCATTTGATGTGTTGCGGCATTATGATGTGGAAAACCGCCTCGGATTGGGCCGTTTCGGCAGACTGCGCAAGCCCCTTAGCGTTCAGCAGGTCCTCGAAAGAATTCGTCGGGCAGCCGGCACCAAAGCCGTCGGCATTGTCGGGCCGCAAAAGCGTCTTGTCCGCAGGGCGGCTGTGTGTGCCGGAAGCTGCGGAAAAATCTTAAGTGCCGTCATAGACGAAGGATGCGATTTGTACCTGACCGGGGAACTCAAGCATCATCAGGCCCTGGCGGCAAGCGAAGCCGGGCTGACCTGTCTGTGTCTGTCTCATTCCAATTCAGAACGATTTGCCCTGAAAATCCTGGCTCGGAAATTGAAAAAACACCTCCGAGATGTCACAATACGGCTCAGCAAAAACGATAAGGACCCGTTTGTATGGAAAATGATTTAAACGAGCAGGATAAAATCGACAATCCAATAGGCCGGCCGGAGCCGGCCGCTGACCTTTCGACGCCGTCGGAGGATGAGCCGGTGTCCAGTGAGCCGCCGCAGGCGGAATCGGAGGATTTTCCTCAGGAGATGGAGGCATCGCCGGCGGAGGAAGCCGCGCTGACTCCCACGCTCGAAACCGTAATCGAGGCGGTGCTGTTTGCCAGTGATGAACCGCTCAAGCCTGCCAAGCTGGCGGAGATTGCCGAGGCGGGCACCCTCAAGCAGATTCACCAGTGTGTTCGGGACTTGAACCGCAAGTACCGAGAGGGCGGTTTTTCGTTCCGCATCGAAAGGATTGCCGGCGGGTACCAGATGATGACGCTGCCGGTCTTTAATCCGTGGCTGTCGAAGCTGGTGAAGGTCCGAGCGGACAACAAACTGTCGCCGGCGGCCCTGGAGACCCTGGCGATTATTGCCTACAAGCAGCCGATTATCCGGGCGGATATCGAGGCCATTCGCGGTGTGGCCAGCGGCGAGGTTATTCGCAATCTGATGTATAAGGGGCTGGTGAAGATTGTCGGCCGGGCGGAGATTCTGGGCCGGCCGATGCAGTACGGCACCACGCAGAAGTTCCTGGAAGTCTTCGGGCTGAACTCCCTTAAAGACCTGCCCAATGTCGAAGAACTCAAAAACCCCCAGACCTGAAGAGATTCGACAGGCCCTGCTGCGCTGGTGGGATCAGGGGCACCGCGATTTGCCCTGGCGGCGGACAAAAGACCCTTATGCCGTCTGGCTGGCGGAAATGATGCTTCAGCAGACGCGCATCGAAACCGTCATTCCTTATTATGAACGCTTTTTGCGGCATTTCCCGACGGTTGAGTCGCTGGCGAGGGCCAAACTGGATTCGGTATTAAAACTGTGGGAGGGGCTGGGTTATTACAGCCGTGCCCGCCATCTGCACAAGGCCGCTCAAATCATTGTTCGGGAGTACGGCGGGCGGTTTCCGGAGAAGGCCTGCGAGCTGCAGAAGCTTCCCGGCGTCGGGCGTTATACCGCCGGAGCCGTGGCGAGCATCGCCTTCCATCAGCCGGCGCCGCTGGTGGACGGCAATGTCATTCGCGTCCTGTGTCGGCTGTTCTGCATCCGGCAGGCGCCGACACAATCCGCCGTCAAAAAGAAACTTTGGCAGCTGGCCGAAACGCTGGTTTGCCCCCAACGCCCGGGGGATTTCAACCAGTCGCTGATGGAGCTGGGGGCCGTTGTCTGCAAACCCGGCCTGCCGGATTGCCGGAATTGTCCGCTGGAGACGTTTTGTCTGGCCAAACAAAAGGGGCTTCAAGCCGTTCTTCCGAAAATGCCCAAAAGCGGCAAACTGCCCGAGTATGAAATTGCGGTTGGGATTGTCTTACGAAACAGCCGGGTCCTGATTGCCAAAAGAAAGGCCGAAGGGCTTTTGGGGGGATTGTGGGAGTTTCCCGGCGGCAAAAGAGAAGCGGGCGAGACGCTCGAGGAGACGGCGGCTCGCGAGATTCGAGAGGAGACGGGCATCGCGGTTTCCGTCGGGCCGTGTCTGACCGTGGTGCGGCACGTGTATTCTCACTTTAAGATTGTGCTGCATGCCTTTTTGTGTGAGTATCAAAACGGAAAAGCCGAGCCGCTCGGCTGTGATGCCGTCAAATGGGTCTGGACCAGCCGGTTAAAGGAATATGCTTTTCCGGCGGCCAATCACAAAATTTTTCAAAAACTGCATTCCTGGGTAAACAAAAAGCGGTCTTAACCCCTCATTTCCAATCGGTACCCCGAAAAGGGATTGCTTTTTTGGAGAATTCTGCTGCATTTTCGGGGGAATACAAGGAGACATTTTATGAAGGGCTTTCTTGACAGTCTGAACGGGTTGGAATTGCCGGCGTATTTGGGCAAGATGTCCGAGGAAAAAAAGGAAGCAGTCGCAGCCCATGGAAAGTCTGAAGAGGCAGCATCAAAAAAGGCAACCTGATGAGGGTTTCTGTTGAATGAAAAAGAGCGGCTTCGTAAGCCGCCCTTTTTTGTTTTGATGGAGATGACCACCTTCGGCAAAAGTTCTTAAAATCCATATACCGCCCGCAGCTGCTCTTCCGTCGGCTTGGTGTCGTATCGTTCGCCTTTAGGACCGTACCAGGAATCCCCTTCCTTTCGAAGAATCACAGATGTTTTGGAGCCGTTGCTGTTGGTAATCCAGACGGTTTCGGTGCTTCCTGTTGGAGCCGGCTGGTTAACAGGTTGGGAATAGACTTCCTGCTGACGCTGCTGTTCGGCTTTCTTTTTGTCGGATTGCGCACCGATTACATAACCGGCTCCGGCTCCGACCGCGGCACCGATGAGTGTTCCCTCTGTATCCCGCCCGATGGCCTGGCCGACACCTGCGCCTATAGCCCCGCCGATGAGAGCATCGGTCTGGGCGTCGCTTTCACAGCCGACTGTCAGAATGAGGGTCGCCGAAAGCGCGAATACCAATCCTGTCAAAAAAAACGCTTTTCTCATCTTTTTCTCCTTGAATTATTATTTGTTTCTCTTTTTTTTCTACAGGACAAGAAACCAACCAGTTCTTTCCTTGTTTTTTAAAGGATTTCCGGCTATTATCATCGACATTTCAGCCATTTTAACTGTAAGAAAAGGGGTGTTTAAATGGAATCGACACTGATTATACACGGAGCAGCCGGGCGGATGGGCAAACGTCTGATTGCCTTGGCGTTCGAGTCCGGCTTCTGGAAAGTAGTTGGAGCGGTGGACCATCCGGAGCATCCGGATATCGGAAAGGATGCTGGATTGCTGGCCGGATGCGGGAATACAGGGGTGGTTTTGTCCGGCAGACTGGAGAAAAAGGCGGATGTGTTGATTGATTTTTCTCTGCCTGCTGCGGCGGGGGAAACCATTGCGTTTTGCCAGAAGACCAAAACGGCTCTGGTGATGGGAACGACCGGACTTACCGATGCACATTTGGACCTGCTTCGAAAGGCCGCTCAAGCAATCCCGATTGTCCAGGCGACCAATATGAGTTTGGGAATGAACCTGCTGTTCAGCTTGGTGGGGCGAGTGGCCAAAAGTCTGGGGGAAGATTATGATATCGAGATTGTCGAGGCACATCATCGACATAAGAAAGACGCCCCCAGCGGTTCGGCCCTGTCGCTGGCCCAGTCCATTTGCGAGCAGACAGGTCGGAAATATCCGGATGTATTGGTTCACGGACGTGAGGGCAAAGAGGCCCTGCGTCAAAAGGGAACGATTGGGATGCATGCGATTCGGGCGGGTGATATTGTCGGTCAGCACAGTGTGATTTACAGCACACAGGGCGAAACGGTTACGCTTTCGCACTCCGCTCATAGTCGGGATACGTTTGCGCGAGGGGCTTTGAGTGCGGCTCGGTGGCTCTTGGGGAAGACCCCGGGGCTTTATTCGATGCAGGATGTTTTGGGACTTCGATGAGCCGTCTTGCAGAGCGGATGGGTTTTGGATACAATAACGGCCCTTTATTTATGATGACTTTCAGACAGGACAATCAGGAATAGAAAGGAAGTTTTCATGGGAAAAGGGGATAAGAGAACCAAACGCGGCAAACTGTGGAGAGGGACGTACGGCAAGATGCGTCGTCCGGCCGGCCAGGAAAAGAAAGATCGGATTTTCCCGCCGATGCCGCAGCCGGCGGAGCAGGGAACCGGCTCTGAAAGCAAATAGTGCCCTCCGGCAGCAGTCAAAACACCGCCGCAGAAAAGGGAGACCCTCTGTTCTGCGGCTTCTTTTTTCGGAAAGGCCGATGAAATGGACCCGGCACGGGTACAAACACCCTGTTATGTGATTGATTTGGGGCGGCTGAAAAACAATCTGCTTCTGCTCGGACAGGTGCAGCAGGAAACCGGGTGTCGGATTCTGCTGGCCTTAAAGGGATTTGCCGCCTGGAGCACGTTTGACTTGTGTCGGCAGTATCTGTCCGGGGCGGCGGCCAGCTCCCTGCACGAGGCCAAACTGGCGGCGGAGTATTTCCGCAAGGAAGTGCATCTGTGCGCTCCGGCCTATCGGGATGATGAGATGCCCGAATACCTGCGAATCGTTGACCATATTGTTTTTAATTCCCACACCCAGTGGAATCGTTTTCGGAATAGTGTTCAGCAAGCCCCCCGTCCGATTGCCTGCGGCCTCCGCGTCAACCCGATGCATTCAGAGGTGAAGACCCTCATTTATGACCCGTGTGCGCCCGGCTCCCGGCTGGGGATTCCGCCGGAGCAGTTTCGCTCGGAGGAGCTGGACGGCATCAGCGGTCTGCATTTTCATACACTCTGTGAATTGAATGCCGATTCGCTGGTTCGGACACTGGCGGCTGTTGAAAAGCATTTCGGCACGGTTATCCGGCGAATGAAATGGATGAATTTCGGCGGGGGACACCACATCACACGGCCGGATTATGATGTGGACCTTTTGTGCCGAACCATTCGGGATTTTTGGCAGCGGTATCCGAATCTGGAGGCGATTTATCTGGAGCCGGGGGAGGCCATCGCCCTGCATACCGGTTTTCTGATTGCAAGTGTGCTGGATATTGTGCACAACCAGATGGATATTGCGATTTTGGACACGTCGGCGTCGGCCCATATGCCGGATGTGCTGGAGATGCCGTATCGGCCGGTCATTACCGGAGCGGGTCTGCCGGGAGAAAAGACCTATACCTATCGGCTGGCCGGGCCGACTTGCCTGGCAGGCGATGTCATCGGCGATTATTCGTTTGACAAACCGCTCCGGGTTGGCGACCGACTGATTTTTCACGATATGGCTCACTATACGATGGTGAAGAATACGATGTTTAACGGCATCAACCTGCCGGACATTGTCCTTTACGACCCGCAGCAGGACCGCTGCATCCTTCAGCGGCGGTTTACTTACGAGGATTTTAAATCCCGCCTGTCCTGAATTCGGCAGGATTGTTTGCGCAAGGGGGCGGTGAGAAAGAGAAAGATTTTTTGTCTTTTTTCTCTAAGCTGGTTATAATAGCAGGTGCTTTTGCGGAGGATTTTAAGGAGAACTCTGATGAAAGTACCTGCCTGTTGTTTTGCCCTTTTGGTTTCCTTTTCTATGGCCAATCCTGCAGACTTGAATTCTGACTACATCGTAGATTTGCAGGATTTTGTTCTTTTTGCCCGGTGCTGGCAGACGCAGACCGGACATCCTGCGTATAACAGTTTGTGCGACCTTGCTCAGCCGAAGAATGAGGTTATTGATGTTAATGATTTGCTGGTGTGGGCGGAAAATTGGCTTTGGCATGCCATTCGGCTGGATATTTATTCCAACGGCTGGGGGTACTACTGCACTACCAAATGGCTGGAGGGGGAGGGGACCTGGACGATTCAGTTTACCGATCCCCTCTATAAACCCGGTTATGACGGCCGGTATTACGCCTATGCCGTTCATCCGGGTGATTTTACGGAGGTTTTTACATTTTTGGCCAAGGAGATTCCTATTCCTCCGGGGACTCCCAAAAAGTATAGAGCTGACGTGACTGTAGATTTGGATCCGATAGACCCGAACCGGTTCAATGGGACGATTTTTTTAACACAGCCGTATTTTGCAGATGCGTATCTGGCCGATACGGACGTGGCGGTAATAGACCCGAATTCGATGGGGATGATTGCTTCGTTTCGGACCGATTCTCAAGGCCGCTTTTCCATCCAAATAGAGCCGGGCATCTATTTGTTTGTCTTTTCTGAGGATTCAGAGCAGCATATCGAAGAGGCCGCCGTTTTGGGGACATATCGCGACTTTTTGTATCCGGCGATGAACATTATGCTCAAACCGAACATTTATTTGTATCCCCCGGAGGCGATGCAGCTGGAGGTTCGACTTGCTTTTCCAGCCGGCGGAGGCGTGACCGTTTCAATTCCGGAATATACAGAGGGGTGGAACATTACCGCAGAGCCGAATGGATTGCTCGACGGTGTTTTTCGGTATTTGTTCTATGAGAGTGTTCAGCCGGATTACGGTCAGTATGAGTCGGGCTGGGTGGTCGCTCAAGAGGATTTGGAGAACTTTTTTCGAGCCAATCTTGCCCAGACCGGATTTATTCAGGAAGAAATCGACGATTTTGTCGAATACTGGATTCCTCGGCTGACAGGGGCTCCTTTTTATGCAATTTACCCGCAGTATAAAGAACAGCTGGATAAAATGGTGCAGCTAAGGGTTTTTCCGCCGCCGGACAATGTGATTCGTCTGATTTATGCAATCCGAGGCCTTTCCGGAAATCAGACTTGTCTGATTCCTCCCCAGATTCCTGCGTTCTCTCGTGAAGGTTTCACGGTGGTCGAATGGGGAGTTGTTCTGCAGTGAGGATTCAAGGGAACAGATATCCCTTGCTTGTCGTAAAAAAGGAATGTCTTTACTTTATCCAGAAAGGTGTTACGATCAAAAAAAATGGGTCCAGTGATTGTGAATAACGGAATGAGCGGAGAAATGGTGGTTTGGGACGGCAGAAAGACGGCTTTTCTTGTCCTGATTCTGCTTCAGGCGGTCATGTTTTGTTTTGAACCGCTCAGGGAAAAAAAGACGGCGGGGTTTGAAACGTGCTATTTATCTGCGCCGGCAAGACCCACGACGGCTGTTGTCTCGGAACAAAGGTATCCGAGGACTACGTTGTTCTCCGGGGCTCTATTCAAGACGGTATCCGTCTGGGAAGGCCGTGAGTTTTTGGGCTGTTCTGAAACAGTTTTCCGGGAATGGATTTTCCCGAATTTCCCTCACACCCTGCAGACCCTCGGCTGCCAACTCACTATCTAATCTGCTTTCATCCTCTCTTTTTCCGGAAGGCGATTTTTTGTTTGCTTTCCGGCCCCTGTCTTTTTTAAAGCTGTTTTTCTTTCCTTTTTGCAGAGGGTCCGTTTATGAATAACAAAACATCGATTTCTTATCAAATTGAACAGGTTCGAAAGATGCTTGAAGCCGGAAAGCCGGAACAGGCGCTGGATTATCTGGACCGGCTGGATTCGAACAATCATCTGATTCAAAATGCACGGGGAGTCTGTCTGATGCGTCTGGGCCAGGCGGACTCGGCGATCCAGATTTTACGCGACCTGGCTTTTCGGGGGCAAATCTGTATTCCGTCGGATACCCCGCCGCTTTTTGCGGCCAATTATGCCACGGCGCTGCTGATGAAAGGATATAATCAGGAGGCCCTGGAGATTCTGGCTGATTTAAAACCGGCCCATCATCCGTATATTGCGGCCTTATATGATGCAATTGCAGAATGGAAACGGGGGCTTACCCTGTTCCAGAAACTGTGCTGCCGGCTGAAACTGTATCCCAAGAAGCCGATTTCTTTGCACGTTTATCCCGGCAGTCTATAATGGGCCGGAAAGGCTGTAAATTGCACGTTGTCGCAGCATTTAGGTCGGAAGGATAAGCGAATGAAAGGTTTCTTTCAATTTCATGTTCGAAGGTGTATTTTGACGGGTCTGCTGACGGTTCTGCCGCTGCTGATTACGCTGTTGGTTTTTCAGTTTTTGATACGGATTATACGGAATCTGTTTGCTCCCGTTCTGGTTCATTTTTTTCCGGATACGCCGATTTGGCTGAAGTACGGGATTACTTTTGCGGCGGTTCTGCTTTTTCTGTATTTTCTCGGGCTGCTGACGGGGCATTTTCTGGGGCGATGGTTTTGGACCCGATTTGAGTCGATTCTGCTGAAAATCCCGCTGCTGCGAAGCATCTACAGCGCTTCTCGAGAGGTTGTGCTGATGTTCTCCAATCCGGAAAAAAAGGGGTATCGGGAAGTGGTTCTGGTGGAGTTCCCGCGGCCTGGAATGAAGGCTGTCGGGTTCATCACCGGCACAGTGAACGATGAACAGGGGAAACTGTACTATAAAGTCTTCATTCCGACAACGCCGAATCCCACGAGCGGATTTCTCGAAATTGTTGAGGCGAGGCAGCTGACCACGTCGAATCTGACGGTGGAGGAAGGGATCCAGATTATCATGTCCGGCGGGATTCTCGGACCCCAGAAAATGGTTTTGCATGCCTCTATGGAGTCTTCCGATTCTGTTGGGATATCCAACTCGCAGCGGGCTCCGGAAAGGAGTTTGTCATGACTTTTCTTCTGATAGCGGCAGGGCTTATGCTGCTGTATTTTGGAGCGGAGTGGCTGGTGAAGGGAGCGGCCGCGGCGGCGGTTCGTTTGGGCGTGACACCGCTGGCGATTGGACTGACAGTTGTGGCGTTTGGAACCAGCGCACCGGAGCTGACGGTGAGCACCCATGCCGCCCTGAAGGGATTGGGGGACATTGCCGTGACCAATGTGGTCGGCTCCAATATCTTTAATATTGCGTTCATTTTGGGGCTTGCGGCGGCCATCCGTCCGATTCGCGTCACCAAGCAGCTGATCCGCTGGGATGTGCCGGTGATGATTGCCGTATCGGTTCTTTGTATTGTGCTGCTTGTGAACCGGCACCTGTCCCGGCCGGAAGGGCTGCTGCTCGTTGCAGGGATCACAGCTTATACGATTTGGACGTTCCGTCAGGCCAAACGGGAACCGGATTTGTTGGGGTTGGCGGAGGTGCCCAAACAGGGCGGTGCCTCCTCAGGGCTTTGGGTTCCGGCGGGACTGGCGGTTCTGGGGCTGGTGCTGCTGGTGCTGGGGTCCAAGCTGCTGATTGCCGGAGCTCTTCAGCTGGCTCGGAGCTGCGGGGTTTCGGAGGCCGTCATCGGATTGACGATTGTCAGCGCCGGGACGAGTCTGCCGGAACTGGCCACGTCGGTCGTGGCGGCGGTTCGCAAACAAGCGGATATTTCCATCGGCAATATTGTGGGCTCGAATATTTTCAATATTTTGGGGATATTGGGACTCTCGTCGCTGGTGCGTCCCTATTCCTCGCCGGAACTGACTGGTTGGGATTTGGCAATGATGCTCGGAACAGCCCTTCTGCTGCTTCCTCTCCTGCGGAGCGGTTTCGTTTTGAGCCGCAAGGAAGGGCTCTTTTTTCTGGTTTTATACGGGGCCTATTTATGGCATCTGTGGCCGCGATAGCGGAGAAAATCAGCGCCGGCTTTGCTGGAGTTTGGCCAGCAGCCGGAGGATTTCCAGATAGAGCCAAACGAGCGTAACCAGCAGTCCGAAGGCAGCATACCATTCCATGTATTTGGGAGCACCCGCAGCGGCTCCGTTTTCGATAAAATCAAAGTCCAGCACCAGATTGAGGGCGGCAATGATGACGATAAAGACGCTGAAGGCAATCCCGAGCGGCCCGCTGCTGTGAAGCAGCGGAACATTCAGGCCGAAGAACCCCAGAATCAGTGCGATGAAATAAAACAGGCAGATTCCGCCTGTGGCGGCGACGATGCCGAGTTTGAAGTTTTCCGACGGCTTAATCAGCCGGGAGGTGTAGGCAATCAGCAGGGCGGCCAGCGTACCGAAGGTCAGAAAGACGGCCTGAAAGACGATGCCGGGGAACTGCTGTTCAAAGGCCGCCGACACACCCCCCAAAAGCAGCCCTTCTGCGACGGCGTACAGCGGAGCGGTTACGGGAGCGGCGGCCTTTTTGAAGATGGTAATCAGGGCCAGAACGAAACCGCCGACAAGGCCGCCCAGCAGATAAGGAGCGAAATTGCCGCCGGCGGAAAAGACATACCAGGTCCACGAGGCCGAGACCGTTACCAGCCCCAGCAGGACGGCAGTACGGTTCACGGTGCCCTGAAGGGTCATTGTCTTTACGGTGGTATCATAATAGGGAATGGCCTCAAAGACCTGGTCGTTGAGGGCCGGGTTGGCTGTCCGCATCATAAAAAGCTCCCTTTCTTCTATAAAAGACCAATGTTCAGGATTATTATATCTGAGTGAATTGTCCGGTCAATCTGACAGAAGTTTTACGCTCGTGTGCGGCGGAAGGTTCAGTTGTCCCAGAAAAGGCCGAAGACGGAAGTTCAGAACGAAAGGAAATCCGGATGAGCTCTCAACTTCTGGCCGACGGACTGATGGTGATTCATTTCCTCTGGGTGCTGTTTATGGTCTGGGGGATTGTCCGGACAATCGATGCGGCGGCTGCGGTGATGGTCTGCCGGCGTCCGCCCCTTCGGGCCCGGCGGTTTCTGGAACGGTGGCTTTTCCGCACGGTTCATCTGGCGGGGATTTTGTTTACAGGGGTCCTTGCGATTCTGGGCCGGTATTGTCCGCTGACGATATGGGAGTATCAGCTGCGCCGCGGCGGCCGGCCGTTTGCGGAACCGCCTGAATCGTTTCTGCTGGTATGGGTTGAGCGGCTGTTGTATCCGGATGTGCCGCCGGCGCTGCTGGAGACCCTTTCAGCCCTGGCGGCCTTGTTTGCACTGGCGGTTTATGCCGTGCGTCCTCCGGCCAAAGTCCGACAGGCCCTGAGCGTTCTTTTTCGACGCCTGACGAACCGTCAGGGTTCCAGGGCCAGGAGACCCTGAAGGATTTGTTCATCGGCTTCGAAGGCCGTCCCGTGGCGGGTGCCGCGGGGAAAACGCAGCTGCTCCGAAATAATCTCCCAGTTTTTCAGGTCTTTGGAGCGGACGGCTCCATATCGTCCGCGGGTGTATTCGTCATAATAAACGACCCAATATTCGCCCAGCTTCAGAACCGTTGGGCCCTCGACCCAGGCGGGGCTGAAGGGTTCGGAGGCGGGGCCGTAGGGACCGGTGAGAGTATCGCTGACGGCCAGACGGAGATTCTTTTTGGCTTGGGGGCGTTTGGTTTCGTCCTTGACAAACATCAGCCAGCGTCCGTTATCCGGTACAATCACCGCATCGATGGAATTAAACCCCCCGTCATAGAGCAGGGCGGTCGGGGAGAAGGTTTCGAAATCTTTGGTGGTGATATAGTAAATCCGATGATTCTGTTTGTAGCCCTCGCGGGAGATGTCGCCGGTTTCATCCGTTTCGGGGAACCGGCCCGGAATGGTGGTGGACCAATAGATCAGGAATTGTTGGGTTTGTGGGTCGTAGAGGATTTCCGGCGCCCAGCAGTTCAGGGCGTTGGGTTCGTGGTCCATCACGCCCAGCCGACGCTGCGGCGTCCAGTGAATCAGGTCTTTGGAGTGGGCCAGCCCGATGCCTTTGTCCCACCAGCCGGTTGTCCAGACCATATGGAAGGTGCCGTCGGGGCCGCGGCAGATGGACGGGTCGCGCATCAGTTTGGAGCCGACCTGCGGACGCAGGAGGGGGCGGTCGCCGTTGAGCGGTTTCCATTCGAGACCATCGCGGCTGAAGGCCAGATGCAGACCGCTTTCGCCGTTGCCGCGAAAGGAGGAGAACAGATAAACGGGCTGGGCGGCTTCGGCCGCCGACAGCAGGACAGCAGTAAGCAGAACAAAGCAGAAGACTTTTTTCACGATTGGTTTTCCTGAATGATTCAGACTTTCAGCCGGACAAATTTGCGTTTGCCGACCTGAACAACCATCCCGCTGTGCGGGGTGATTTCCTGATTGGGGTTGGTGATTTTTTCGTTGTTGATGCGGACGCCTCCCTGCAGAACGGCCCGCTTGGCTTCGCCGCCGGTGGCAGCCAGTCCGCACTGGAGCAGGAGTTTGGCGGCGGCAATGGGAGCGGCACTGACGGCCGCTTCGGGCATTTCGTCGGGCAGCTGGCTTTGGGCGAAGACCTTTTCAAATTCCTCGGCGGCCTGTTCGGCGGCCTGCTCGCCGTAAAACTGCTGCACGATGAGTTTGCCCAGCAGGACCTTGGCTTCTTTCGGGTGGGTTTTGGACGGGTCGGTCAGCTCTCGGATGCGGTCGGCGGGCAGGTCCGTCAGAAGCGTAAAGTAGTTTTCCATCAGATGATCGGGGATGCTCATTGTCTTGCCGAACATGTCGGAGGGCTTGTCGGTGACGCCGATGTAATTGCCCTTGGATTTGCTCATTTTTTCCTTGCCGTCCAGCCCGATGAGGATGGGCATGGTGATGACAATCTGGGCGGGCTGGCCCGCCAGACGCTGAAGGTCCCTGCCGACCAGATTGTTGAAGGTCTGGTCGGTGCCGCCCAGTTCGACGTCGCTTCGAATGGCCACGGAGTCATAGCCCTGCATCAGCGGATAGAGGAATTCGTGGATGCCGATGGGGTCGCCTTTTTTGTAGCGGATTTCGAAGGTGTCCCGTTCGAGCATCCGGGCGACGGTCATCGAGGCGGTCAGTTTGATGATATCGGCCAGCCGCAGGTCGGCCAGCCATTCGCTGTTGAACCGCACCTCGACTTTGTCGGGGGACATATCGAGGATTTTGCCGGCCTGTTCGAAGTAGGTCCGGGCGTTTTCCTGGATTTTTTCGGGGCTGAGCATCGGGCGGGTGGTGTTCTGGCCGGTCGGGTCGCCGATGCGGGCGGTATAGTCGCCGATAATCAGGACCGCCTTGTGGCCCAAGTCCTGGAACTGTCGGAGTTTGCGCAGGACGACGGTATGGCCCAGATGAATATCGGGGGCGGTGGGGTCCATGCCGAGTTTGGCCCGGAGGGGCCGGCCGGCTTTGGCGGCTTCGGCCAGACGCTGGGCCAGTTCTTCTTCGCGGAAGACCTCGACGGTTCCGCGTTTGAGGATTTGCATCTGCTGGGCAATGTCCATTGGAGTTCCTTGTTTTTGTTCCGTTTGGTTAGAACTATCTTAAAGGCCGAAAATTATAGCAAAAGGGCCGGCGGTCTGCAAGGGAATGGGAAAAAGGCAAATGAAGAAGGAGCCGCCGGCGGCAAAGCGTGTTTTTTGCGTGCAGGATTAATCCGCATCGGGGATGGGCCGGCGCGGGCCGGCGCAGTCGGGGTCAATCGGCCGAAATCCGAGTTCGAGAGCCGGCGAATCCAGCCGCAGGCGGAAATCCCTCGCCTTGGCATCCAGAAACAGCGGGTCGGCCCAGCGGGAATGGACGTCTTTGCCGAACTTCTTCCATTCTTCAAAGGTACGCCCGCCGAAGCGCACCTGCTCGAGGGGCTGGTTCGGATTGAAATAGAGATTCCAGTCCATCTCAAAGGTGCTTTCTGTTTTTTCCGCCGGTGCACTGGGGCGATAGTAGAATTCGTAGGGTTTGTCGTTCCAGATGCCGTCGAAAAGGGTGCCGGTTTCGAAATAGACGATATTGCGTTCGAAAAAGCAGCTTATGTGGGGCTCGACGACGCCGCGGCTGAGCTGATGGAGCCGTCCGAAAGCGAAGATATTGTTCCGGACGGTGATTTCCTTGGCATAGTGGATGTTGTAGCCGGCGAACTTGGTGTCATAGACGAGATTGTCCTCGATGAGGATGTGGCTGGAGCCCTCATCGTTGTAAATGCCCCATCCGCCGTATCGGTTGGCGTCGATGTCGTGGATGCGGTTGCCGAGCAGGACGGTGCCCGGCGAAACGCCGAGTGTGTAAATGCCGCCCATGTCGGACAGGAGGCCCTGGCCGATGTGGTGAATGTGATTGAAGGCGATGCGGTTGTCGCGGCTGACGCTGCGCTGATAGCCCCAGCTCCAGCCGACGGAGATGCCGGTATAATACCCGTGATGGATTTCGTTGTGCTCGACGGTGTTGTTGTCCGTATGCATCAGCAGGATGCCGACGGCCGAGTAAAAGCCCAGCCCGTAGGGGCCGATTCGGTTGTCGGCGATGGTCTGGCCTCCGGTGCGCAGGAGCGGGTGGGCGTATGCCTCTCCTCCAGTGATGCGGATTCCGCCGGCGGCGACATCAAAAATCCGGTTTTGCGTAAAGGAGTTGTTTCGGCAGCCGTCGAGGAATTCGACGGCATACGTGCCCAGCCGTCCGAATGTGCAGCGTTCAAACTGAATGTGCCGGGCGCCGGTTAAGGATACGGCGGCCGGAACGCTCGCAGAGGCCTGGTCATTGTTGCAGTTGCCGGCCGGCAGGGACCACTGGGTATGGGCAAAATGAAGCCCCTCGAAGCGGATATGTTCGACGTACCGGCGGGCGAGGGGGTCCCCTTCGAGCCGCAGCAGGGCCGGCGCCGCGGGTGCAATCACCTGGGCATCGGGCAGGTTCTCATCCGGCATCGGCCAATAATACAGCGTGCCGGTTGTGCGGTCCAGGTACCATTCGCCGGGGGCATCGAGGGCTTCCCGGACGTTTTCGACGATGTAGCGGGCGCCGTCCTGCGTGAAGTCATCCGTGAAGCGTTTGCCGGAGGGGAACGGAAAGGTTACGATATGTTTGTCGGCGTCGATGGATTCAATCGGCAGGTGGGTGTCGGTCCAAAAGTGAAACACGATGACTTCGGCGTCTTTCAGGTTTGTCCAGTTGGGGTCGAGATCGCCGGGCCGAAAGGCAAAGCAGCGTGAAGGGGTGTTGTAGGGTTTCTGATGGCCCTCGTCAGGAAAGCCGGCCACGCGGAAGAAGCCCTCGTTGGGGGTGCGGGCCCGCATTCGACGGCGGCCGTTGACGAACAGCTGGGTGAAGAGCCATTTGCCCGCCTTGACTTCGGGGATTTCCGCCTTCCAGATGTGTTCGTTGTGCGGCTGCCAGCCGACAATCGAGCGGCCGCCGGTGAGCAGGGGTTTTTCGTTTTCATAAGCGCGAAACGTAACGGGGCTGTCGGCCGTACCGGAATGGTCGGGCTTGAGGACAAGCGGCTGGGTGCGCGGGTATTGTCCGCCGCGCAGGATGACGGTTCGAGGCCGATGTTTCGGGGTTTGCCGAAGCCATTCGAGGGCGCGTTCGAGGGTTCGCACCGGTGCTTCGAAGGTGCCCGGTGCTGCGTCATCGCCGGTCGGCGAGACGTACAGGGTTTGTTCGTTTGGCCGCGTGAGCAAATGGGCAATGAGCGGCCGAAGGGCATCCGACCAGACCTGATATCCTTTCTCATTTAAGTGCAGGTTGTCATCCGTGAAGTATTGCGGGTCCGGTCGGCCTTCGCTGTTGAGCAGAACCGAGGCCGAATCGAAAAAGAAAAGCCGCTCATCGGACTGGGCCAGCGTGCGGAGCATGGCGTTGAAGCGGCGATAGTCGGCGGCGCGTTCGATGCGGGCGGGGCTGAGTTTGACGGCCATCAGGATGATGGGGGTTTGCGGCAGACGTGTTCGGATCAGGGCCAGCAGCTGTCGGACGTCCTCGAAGATTTGCTCGGGGGTCTTGCCCCAGAACGGGTCGTTGTCGCCGGAGTAAAGGACCAGCAGGCGCGGATTGTACGGGAAAATTACGGTCTGGGCGTGATAGGTAATGTCGGAATAAATGGAGCCGCCGAAGCCGCGGTTGATGACGGGAAATTCGGTGAAGCAGGTATGCGTCGGCCAGCGGGCGATGCTGGAGCTGCCGACAAACAGGACGGCATCAGGGGGAAAGGAATTGAGGGCATCCTGACGGCGAAACTGCTCCATCGTCTCCTCCCACCGCTTGGCCGATTCGAGATTGACATCTTTTTGCGGTGATTCCTGCGCATAAAGAGCGGTCCCGACAGTCAAAAATAGTACCGACGCAAAGGAGAAGAGCCGAATTTGCGGTTTTTTCTGTTTCATTGTGCGGTTCCTTATTGCTGGGTTGGTGTTTTGCCGCCGACTTTTCTTAAAACCGGATTGTACCGTGGAGGGTCAAGGGTTTCAAATTGTATTGTGTCAGGCGGGGGAGCGCCAGGCCTTGTAGATTTTTTTCAGGATCAGCCAGAGGTAAAGGGCGAGAAAAAGGGCCCAGAAAGCGATGCAGAGGGTTCGGACATAACGCTGAATCGTGGGGTAATAGAGGCCGAAGGGGCCGATGAAGTTTCGGATGAATGGATTGCGGGAATAGGGCCAAAGGGGCTGAATATCCAGATGATACAGGGCGTCGATGAGCACGTGGAGCCAGGCGCCGAGCAGGCCGCCGGCCGTCATCGACAGCAGCGTCGCGCGAGAAGGCAGGCCGGCAAGGGCCATAGCCAATTCGCACACCTTCCGCAGGGGTTTCAGATAGTACGCCGCCGCCCCCATTGCAGCGCCGGCGGCTCCGCCGACCAGCAGGGTATGAAGGCGGAGGAACTGGTGGACGTGCCCCTCGTAGGCGAACCAGCCGGCGGCCAAAACCTCGATGTCGAGCAGGACATTCGCCAGGAGAATCATCGGCACATCCATCCGGCGGCGAAACAGCAGGCCGACAAAACCGTGGAGGCCGAAATGATAGGGCGTGTACGGCATAGGCGGTTCGGTCAGGCGCCGAGGTAGCGGTCTTTGAGCAGATAATCCTGAACGTATTCGCGGACGGCTTCTTCGAGCGGCGTAATGGGGGTTTTGCAGCCGGCGGCACGGAGTTTGGAAATATCGGCCTGCGTGAAGTACTGATACTTGGGCTGGAGGGATTCGGGCATCGGGATGTAGTCGATGCGGACTTCTTTGCCCATGGCGTCGAAGACGGCGCGGGCCAGGTCGTTCCAGGTGCGGGCTCGGCCGGTGCCGATGTTGTAGAGGCCGTTGGCTTCGGGGTGTTCGGCGAAAAAGAGGGTCATTTCGACGGCGTCCTTGATATAGATGAAGTCGCGCTGCTGCTGGCCGTCGCCGTAATCGGGCCGGTGAGATTTGAAGAGTTTGACCCTGCCGGTGTCGCGAATCTGCTCGAAGGCCTTGTGGACGAAGCTGCGCATGTCGCCTTTGTGGTATTCGTTGGGGCCGAAGACGTTGAAGTATTTGAGGCCGACGACCTGATCGAGCAGGCCCTGACGCTTCAGCCAGAGGTCAAACATCTGCTTGCTGTAGCCGTACATGTTCAGCGGGCGGAGGAGCTCGATTTTGTCTTCGTCATCGGAAAAGCCCTGCGAGCCGTCGCCGTAGGTGGCGGCGCTGGAGGCGTAGATAAAGCGGGTATTGATGGACAGGGCCCAGTTGCACAGGAGCTTGGAGAATTCGTAGTTGTTTTTGACCAGGTAGGTGGCATCGGTTTCGGTGGTGTCGGAGCAGGCGCCCATATGAAAGACGGCCTCGACCTGCCAGGGCTCGTCAGAGTTGGTGACGGTATCGCTGAAGTCATCCAGTTCGAGATAGTCGGCAAAGCGGAGATTGCGGAGGTTTTTCCACTTTTCATCATTGCCGAGCTCATCGACAATGAGGATGTCTTCAATGCCGCGCTGATTGAGGGCGGCTACAATGGCCGAGCCGATAAAGCCCGCCCCGCCGGTTACGATAATCATGGTGTCTGTTCCTGATAAAAAGAATCAAGTTTTGTTTCTTGTACCCTATCGGGGCAGGGGCGGTTTGTCAACGAGAAAGCCGGTTCAGTCGGCCGGCTCGGCCGGACGGTTTCGGATTGTCTGGGCGGCTTTTTGATAAGGATTTTCGCCGGAGCCGGTCCATCGGCGGGCGAGGGTATCGAGAGCGGGCAGGACCGAGGCGTCGCCGATTTGGGCCAGATAATCGGCGGCGGCCAGGCGGGTCGACTCGTATTCGCTTTGCAGGAGCCGGGCCAGCGTTCGGATGTCCCGTTTCCGGAAGGCCTGAGCGGCTTGTTCGAGTTCTTTCCGGAGGGTGCCGGCGGCTTCCTCGTTGTCGGTCTGCTGCGTGTCGGCGGTCAGAGAGCGGCGGTCGGGAAGCGTTTGGGGACCGAGGATATGCAGGGCCAGCAGGGCGCCGGCTAAAATCACAGCCGCCGCGGCATAACGGAGAAGAGGATGAGACAGCCGGTCGGACAGGGAGGCGGAGGGAAGACGGCGGATAGTTTCGTCCAGACGGCGTCGGGCCAGAGCGGGCAGCGATGCATCGAGGGGCTCGGCTTTCATCCGTTCGGCGGTGCGAAGGACGTTTTGCATTTCTTCGGCGGTTCGGCGGCAGTCGGCGCAGTCGGACAGGTGGGTGCGGATTTGTTCGGCGGCGGCGCTGTCCAGTTCGCCCAGGACGTACGCAGCCAGATTGTTCTGAATGTGCTTATGATTCATACGGGTTCTCGCTCTAAAACATCGCGCATCAGATGGGCCAGATGACGGAGGGCCCGATGCAGATGCACTCGCGCTGTGGATTCGGAACAGCCGACAATTTTGGCGATTTGCGGATAATCCATTCCTTCGAGCCGGGCCAGGATGAAGACCTGGGCCTGGTGCCGCGGGAGTTTGCGAAGGGCTTGCCGCAGGCGGCCCAGCAGTTCGGCGGCCCGGGCATTGTTGTCCGGGTTGTCGTCGGCGGACAGGGTCTTTTCGTATTCGGGGTCCAGATTTTTTTCCTTTCGCTGTTTTTGGACATACTCGAGGGCCTTTCGGACGGTGGTCCTGTAGAGATAGGCGTTCCAGTTGACCGGAGCGGAAAAGCTGCGGCGGCGTTTCCAGAGGGCCAGAAAGACCTCCTGATGGATATCGAGGGCGGCCTCGGCACTGCCGCAGACCCGCCGGGCAATGGCCAGGACTCTGCCGCCGTATTCGGCCACCAATTGGTGAAACTGTTCGTCGCCCATGTTGACCTGCCGTCCGTGTTTTTTCTGTTTTGACTGAAAAAAACGACTGTTTCTGAGAAGATAGAGCATTATAGCCCGCCGCGTGTTTACAGAAAAACGAAAAAAAACGGGCCGGAAAAACGAAAAGCAGCGAAGCACTGAGGGAGATTTTACTCCTGCGGTTTGTTTTGGGGTTTTTCGGAAGCGGCGGGCAGGGGGATTCGCACGGTAAAGACGGTGCCTTCGCCGCGGAGGGTTTGGACGTCGATGGTGCCGTTGTGGGCGGAAACGACCTTTTTGGCGATGGCCAGACCCAAACCGGTCCCCATGTGTCCTTTGGTGGAGTGGAAGGGGCGAAAGAGCAGCTCGGGATTCTCGATGCCGGGGCCGTTGTCCTGCACACGGATGAGCAGGTGTCCGGCGGCGTCCAGTTCGGTGGTGAGCGTGACCTGTCCGGTCTGCGGCGGGACGGCCTCGAGGGCATTCAGGAGCAAATTCATCAGCACATCCTGCATCCGGTCCGGGTCGAGGGGCACCAGGCCGATTTGGTCATCCAGCTGGGCGATGAGGGCGACGCTGCGCTGCTGGGCCTGCGGGCGGAGCAGCTCGATGACGGTTTCAGCCAGTCGATTAATCTGGCAGGGCTGAAGGCGCGGCTTTTCATCCTGCGTGAATTTGAGCATATCGAGGACGAATTTTTCGATGGTGCCCAGATTGCGTCGGAGGATGGCCCAGCTTTTTCGGGCCTGCTCGAGGTTGTCCTGCCGGAAGCTCTGGTCCATTACGTCGATGCCGGTTCGGAGAGCCTGCAGGATGTTTTTGATGCCGTGGGAGAGGTTCATCGCGGCCTGAGCGGCTTCGAGCATACGCTGTCGGCGGGCGGCGGCCTGCTTGCTCTGGAGGGAGCTGAAGGCAACGGCGACCATGGTTTCGCCCGGGTCAAAGACCAGTTCGATGCGCTGGTCGTCGGCCAGCCGGGCAGCCTCGGCGGCGGGGAGCGGCTCGCCCGTTTCAAAGAGCAGGACGGTGCCGCCGCAGCGGATTTGGTCCTGATTGTGCAGCTGGACGGGGTGCGTGATGCGCTGCTCGTTCAGGAAGGTGCCGTTGGAGGAGTTCAGGTCGCAGATGAGCCACTGGCCGTCGCGGAAGGACAGCTCGGCGTGCTGACGGGATACGGCCGGGTCGGGCAGAAAAAAATGGGCTTTGTCTCGGGTGCGGCCGATGATTTTGGGCCAGTCCTTCGGGTCCAGCTCGAAGGACTGCCTGCGCAGCGGTCCGGTCAGTATCGTCAGTTTGGCCATAAGGGGTATTGTAGCGGCCGATGCGGCCTGTGCAACGGGTTTCCTGCATCGAGCCGCAAAGTCCGCAGGGGGTTATTTCCCGATGCAGAAGCGGGAGAAGATTTGTTCGAGCACGGCTTCGGAGAGGTTTTCGCGTTCGAAGCCGCCCAGCTGCTCCCAGGCGGAGCGGACGAGCATAGCGGCGATTTCGTCTCGGCTCTGTTCGACCTGTTTGGCGGCTTCGGCAAGGGCGGCTGATGCTTCCGACAGAATCCGCCGATGCCGCTGATTGAGCATCAGGGCGGCGTCGGTTTCCGGTGCGGCGGTTCGCTGCTGCAGGAGAGTTTTGCGAATCTGCTCTTTAAGGACCTCCAGACCGTCGCCCCGCAGGGCGCTGACAGGCAGAAACTCCCGGCCGAACTCCGCGTTCAGCTGCGCCAGTCGGGCGGGAATCTCTGCGGGAGCAAGCCGGTCGGATTGCGTCGCCAAGGCCAGCAGCGGCCTGGAACCCAGGAGCGTGAAGATGCCGCGGTCTTCCGTGCAGTCGGGTTTGGCGATGTCGATGCAGAACAGAATCAGGTCGGCCTTCTGCAGGGCGGAGCGGGCGGCCTGCTGGGCGAGGGCGTCGAGGGCATCCAGCGGGGGCTGCGTGCTCAGGCCCGCACAGTCAAACAGGACGCAGTCGATGTCGCCCAGCGGCAGGATTTCCGCAAGGACATCGCGGGTGACGGCGCGGGCGTCGGAGACGATGCTGCGGGGGCGGCCGAGCAGGGCGTTGGTGAGCATGCTTTTGCCGGCGTTGACGGCCCCGGCGATGCCGACGGAGGGCAGGTCAATCATCCGTTCATACCGGAGGGCGCCGGTCAGGAGCTGCTCGATTTGCGAACGGAGCGACTGAAGGATTTGGACGGCCTGAGCGGCCGGCAGGATTTCGATGTCTTCTTCGGCAAAGTCCAGTCCGGCCTCAAGACGGCTCAGCCAGTCGAGCAGGGCGGCTCGGATTCGGCCGATGGTTTGGGCCAGGCGGCCGGCGAGGAGTTTTTCGGCGGCCAGCACCTGGGCGGTGTTGGAGCCGCTGACGATTTGGGCGACGGCCTCGGCCTGGGTGAGGTCGAGTTTGCCGTTCAGGTAGGCGCGGAGGGTGAACTCGCCCGGTCGGGCCTGACGGGTGTGTTCGAGGATTTGGGAGAAAATCCGCTCCACAGCCGAAGCGGCGGCGAACAGGTGCAGTTCCGCCATATCCTGGCCGGTGTAGGAATGAGGGGCGGCAAAGGTATAAATGACGGCCGGAACCGAAATGCCCTCGACCGATAGTTCGGCATGGAAAAGGCCTCGACGGCGGGGGATGGAGGAGCCGAGCAGCTCCTCAAGAACAGAAAAGGTTTGGGGACCGCTCAGACGCAGGATCGAACCGCAGACCCTGCCGACCGCCGGCGGCGGGCTGCTGAGGGCGGCAATGGTATCGTCGGTTACCATAGCGATTCCGCGTTCTCAACCGGGCACCGGGCCCGTTTGAAAAGGCAAAAATCAAAATGAATGAAACCGTCTTTGACGGCGCGTCTGCTTCTCATTCCGATTTATTTGTATTCGCGGAACAGGGGTTTGGGTTTTTTCTTTTTGGGTTTGCCGCCGGTTTTGGCGGTGGCGGGCACGAGGCGTTTTTCCTTCTCGGCCTCCTGCTGCTGGAGGTGTCTGCGGATGACGTACTGTTCGATGACGCCGGCGCCGATGCTGGCCATAATGTAGAGATTCACGCCCGACGGGCCGTTGTAAAGCATCAGCGGAAACAGCAGGGGAAAGAGAATCATCATAATTTTCTGCTGCTGGACGACTTCGGGCCGGGCAGTCTCCGCGGGCTGAGTCTGGGGGGTGAGCTTCTGCTGGAGATACATTACGACGCCCATCAGAATCGGCAGCAGATTGAGCGATTCAATATGCAGGCCGATCAGAGGGATGGTAAAGGCAAACCGGCCGAAGTGAATCAGGGCATCCGGGGCGGACAGGTCGGTAATCCAGAACGGCAGGAAGCCGGCGCCCCGCAGATCGATGCTCGTATAGACAGCGGTCCAGAGCGCAATCCAGATGGGCATCTGCAGGAACATCGGCATCATTCCGACCATGGGGCTGAACTGGGTCATGCCCGCCTGGTGATAGACTTCGGCTATCTTTCGCTGCATTTCCTGCGGATTGCCTTTGTATTTCTGCTGGACCTCCTGAAGCTGGGGCCCGAGTTTCTGGACCTTCATCATCGTGACCTGGCTTTTCTTGGTAATGGGGTGAAGAACCAGCCGCATCAGGAAGACCAGAACCATAATGACGATGCCGTAGTTGCCCCAGGGGCCCATCAGCTGATACAGCGCGGTCATCAGCCACATGATGGCGAAAGCCAGCGGCTGGGTCAGGAAGGCCGGACAGCAGCAGCAGCTTCGCATCGCAAAGGTCTGGTAATAAGCATAGGCCCGGTAGGTCGGGTTTTTATCGAAGAGCCGTTTGTCTTTCGGGCCTAGGAAGCATTCAAAGGTGAGGGTCTGGGTGCTGTTGGGGCGTCCGGCGGGGGCCAGCGAGAGGGTATCTGTCTGAAGGCGGTACGTAGCACCGGCATCCGGAGAGCCCTGCGGCTGGCAGAGCTGCGGGTCGTGATACTGCGCACCGGTGAAGGCGATTGGAGCAGCGGACTCGGGACGGATGACGGCGGCGAAATATTTGTTGGTGGAGGCCGCCCACAGGAACGAGGCCGATTTGTCCGCCTTCATCTGAAGGAGGTTCTGGGGGTCAGAAGAGCCGAAGATTTTCTTAAATCCGCTGACCAGCGGACCGAACATCAGAGTAAAAGCGCCGGGTTTTTCGGGGCAGGACAATTCCTTCACATAGGAGCGGATTCTCGGGTATTCGAGCAGTCGGGTTTCGACAGAGTTGTTTTGGGTGCGGTAGGCGGCGATGATGTTGCGTTCATCGGTTCGGATGTCTTCCGCCAGAACGGCGGCGGTGCCCTGGATTTGGAGCTGCTGGCGGACGGTGCCTTCCGTGAGGTTTTCAACGGTCAGTTCACAGGTCAGGTCATAACGGCCCGGCTCGATACGATAGGTTTTGCGCAGGCGAATCTGGGGCACGGTCAGGATGCGCTGTCCGTCACGGGTTTCGACCTGCCCCAGAAGGGCTTCAAAGACGGCTTTGTCGGCGGATTGTTCAACCACAGTCCAGTTCAGCCGATCGAGGGGGAAAACGAGTGCGCTGGAGGATCCCTTATTGCCGGTCAGCGACAGAGAGGTGCTGGCCAGGGTATAGATGGGCCGCTCGCCTGTCAGAATCGGTTTCAGGAGCACAAAGGGCTGCGGATTGTCTTTGTGTCGGTCGTCGAATTCCGAGAGCGTAACGGTTTTGACGGCGGCCCCGCGAGTCGTCAGTTCGACTTGAAATTTGTATTGGGACGGGTCATTGGTGCGCCGGCAGACGTCATAGAGGGCTCCGAGCGTGACGGTTTGTTCAGGGCCGCTGACGGCGGACAGATTGTCAAAGGACACGACAGGTTCTTCGGGCTCGGCGGGTGTCTGTTGTGTGTCGGCGGTCTGCTCGGGCGATGCGGCGGGCTGCACAGCGGATTCCGGCTGCACGGCGGCGGCCAGAGGAATGATGGGATTTGGAAGGTTGCATCTGCCTGCGGAGCAAAAGCCCGCCTTGTAAACCCGCAGGGCGCACAAGCCGACAAAAACAATTGTGAGCGTCCAGATGAGTAAAGGCCATTTCCTCATATTGGTTCTGCCGTTCACAGTGATCGCGTTCCTTTCTAAAGGAATTGACAGCCGTTTTTACCGTCCGTCGGCCAGCCGGTCGCCCTCAAAGTTGTCCAGTTCCGGGACGGCGTAAATCTTTTCTGCGGCGGTTTTATAATCATATTCCAGCCGGACGAAGTGGACTTCGTTGTCCTGGATATAAACATACGCAGCGCGGTTGTCACGGTCTCGGGGCTGCCCGACGGAGCCGACGTTGATGATGGCTTTCTCATTGGGAATAATCGGGTATTTGCCGCCCAGTTCGTCAGGGCTGTAAAAGTCCGGGTCTTCGAGAAAGACGCCGGGCAGGTGGGTATGGCCGACAAAGCAGATATGCGGCGTTCGGTCAAAGAGGGTTGTGATTTTGGAGGAGGTCGTATAGACATCGTCCGGGAAGATGTATTCGTTGATGGGCCGCCGCGGGGAGGCATGGACGAAGTCCAGCTGGGCCTCGAAGCCGTCCAGAGGGAGTTTCATCGTCCAGCGCATCCGCTGGCGTCCGAGGTACTGCCAGCGGCGGGCGCGTTTTTCCGGGTCGGGCTCTTCTTCGAGGACCCGCCGGGTCCAGTAGGTGGCGGATTCGGCGCCGGTGTTGAAGTTGGTCGGCTCGAACAGGACGGCGTAATCGTGGTTGCCCATCACGCTGTTTTGGGTCTTTTCGATAACCAGGTCCAGGCATTCTTTAGGGTTGGCGCCGTAGCCGACGACATCGCCCAGACAGTAAATCGTCTTGATGCCCCGCTCTTCGATGTCCTTCAGGACGACAGAGAGGGCCTCCAAATTCGAATGAATATCACTGATAATCGCAAACATATCGGTTATTTTGTGACAATATCTGTCTTTTTTACACGGGAACGTTCACAAAACTGCTCTTATAGCATACTCCGGAAAGGTTTTCCAGAAAAACCCCTGCGGAACTTGTGAAATCGGAATTCAAGAGGCCGGCGGTCGGTTTAGAGCAGGTTTTTTTGAGCCAGCAGCTCTCGGAAGGCGGTCATCCCGGCGGGGGTGATGTTGTATTTCTGTCCGGCTTTGGCGATAGAGCCGGCGGCCAGCGTGCCTGCCGAGGCGGGACAAAGCAGTTCCAGCCCGTCGGAATCCAGCCAGCTGCCCCGCAGGACAAACAGGTTGAACATAAACAGGGAGATTTTCATCAGGCCTTCCGGCTGGAGGTCCTCCAGGTCAAAAGGAACAATCCGGGCGGCGGAGCGGAAGGCATTAGGGCCGTAGAGACCGAGCATTCCGGTGGAGTCCGACAGGTCGAGGACGGACGGCGGCGGGTTCAGGCCGGCGGCGATTTGCCCCAGACGGCTCAAGAGGGCCCTGTCGCGGCCCGGAAGGGTCAAAATCAGAACTTCCGAACCGATTTTCCCGATGCGCAGGTGTGCATGCCCGTTTTGTGCCGCCCAGCACCACTGACCTTCCCGCAAGGATGCTGACAATTGAATACCGGCTTTGTCCAAAAGGGGCTGCCAGTCGCCTTTGACGGAGATTCTGCCGAAACTGCTTAAGTCCACGGCGGCACAGTGATTGAGGAGGGCGTTTTGCTCAGTTTGCGGGCTGCCGAAGTCGCGGGGCAGATGCCAGCCGTCGAACTCTTCGAACGCGGCCCCGAGGGTCTGATGAATTTGATGAAACGGGCTTATTTTGGTCATTTTCGGTTTTTATAAAATATCGTTTCCTGAATGTTCTTATTATCAAAACCAGCAGGATTTTCCAAACAAAAAAGCCCTGCTTTGTGCCGGAACAATCGAAAAGTCGATGCAAAAAGGGATTTGGCAGGGGCAGGAGGGGCTGGTATAATGCGTTTTCCATTTGAAAGCCACTTTTTTGGGAGAAAAGCCGTTGGTTCAGATGACATTACTGGAAGCCGAAGGGCTTGTGAAGAAATATTCCGGCCGGACGGTTGTTGATCAGGTTCATCTTACAGTGCCGCAGCGCTCGATTGTAGGCCTTTTGGGACGCAACGGGGCGGGCAAGACGACCACATTCCGGATGGTGATGGGAATGATTGAGCCGGACGCGGGGCGGGTGCTCTTTGAGGGGGTGGATGTGACCCGGATGCCGATGTACCGTCGGGCCCGGATGGGGATGGGGTATCTGTCGCAGGAGCCCAGCGTCTTCGGGCGGATGACGGCCGAGGAGAATCTGGCGGCGATTCTGGAGATGACGACGGCGGGCCGCCGGCAGGTGCGGGAGCGGACGGAGGAACTGCTCGGCCGGTATGCCCTCACGGAGGTGCGGCATACGCAGGCGCGGATGCTTTCGGGCGGAGAACGCAGGCGGCTGGAGATTGCGCGGGCGATGGCGCTGCGTCCGGCCCTGCTGCTCCTGGATGAGCCCTTCAGCGGAGTGGATCCGATTGGGGTGGAGGAACTGCAGGGGGAGATTCGACGGCTGGCCGCCGGCGGCGTGAGCGTGCTGATTACGGACCACAACGTCGAGCGGACGCTGGAGGTGGTGGACAAGGCGTACATTATCGACCACGGGAAAGTGATTGCCGAGGGCACGCCGAAAGAGATTGTGCACAACGAGCTGGTCCGGCGCAGCTATCTGGGCCAGTCATTTCGGATGGACGAGTTTGACAAACCTTCCAGCCCTTGGGTTGGGTGAGGACCTATGGCGAAGATAGAGTGCAGGATGACGCGGTATCCGGCGGGGGTGCTGACGAAAAAGGCGCGGCCGGTGGAAAAGATTGACGACTCGATTCGAGCCCTGGCCGAGCGAATGAAGGACCTGATGGTTGAGCACAAGGGAGTGGGGCTGGCCGGCCCGCAGGCGGGGGTGGATTTGCGGATTTTTGTCGTGTCGGTGGACGGCACGAAAGAACACGCCAAGGTCTATATCAATCCGGAGATTCAGGTCAGCGGCGGCCTGGAGGAACATGAAGAGGGGTGTCTGTCGCTGCCGGGCATCTGGGGCAAAGTCCGCCGCTACAAAAAGTGCACGGTGACGGCGATGGATTTGGAAGGGCGGCGGTTTACGGAGGAAGGCGAAGGGCTTTTGGCACGGGCTTTTCAGCACGAGTACGACCATCTGGAGGGGATTCTGATTAAGGACCGGCTGGGGACGGCGGCCAAACTTCGCGCCCGCAAGCGGCTCAAAGAGCTGGAAGAAGCGGCGGGTTCTGAATCGTAAGCGGGCTGGGCGGGATGCCTTCGGGACTTTATGAAGATTCTGGCTCACGGGATTGATTTGGTGGAGTTCGGCCGGCTCGAACAGCTGCTTCAGCGGCACGGCGCACGGGCGATGGAGCGGATTTTTACAGCGAAGGAGCAGGCGGATGCCCAGGGCCTTCGCAATCGTCTGGAGCGGCTGGCGGGGCGGTTTGCCGCCAAGGAGGCGGTGATGAAGCTGGTCGGCAGCGGCTGGCGGGACGGTGTGGCCTGGACGGATGTGGAGGTGGTCAATGATGCCGCGGGCCGGCCCGTGGTGAATCTGACAGGGCGTCTGAAGGAGCTGGCGGAAAAACAGGGAATTGAACAAATCACGCTGAGCATCACACACACAGACCGGTTTGCGATTGCATCAGCCGTAGCACTGGCCGAAGCAGGACCTTCGTAAAATCGGGCGGGTTATTCGAGGATAGGGGCCTTGAGGGCCTCCAGTTCCTCCGCTGTGAGGGCGTCTGTAAAGGCAACGGCCTGGCCGCGGGCACGGGGCTGATAGGGGTCGATTCGGCGGCAGCGGCGCTGAATAGTGCGCCCGTCGGGCAGGCGGAAGGTCAGGATGCCGTTTTGGAACGGGATGGCGTTGGCGAAGATATAGGCCCCGCTCTGGCTGATGTTCAGAACAAACCCTTCAGTGTGAAGGTCGGAATCTTCGGCACTGATGGCCGCCCGGACATCTTCGCGGGCTTTGTAGCGAACGCTTTTTCTTCTTTCTTCCATCTGCATGTGTCGGCCCTTGTCTGTTTTGTGTTTGCGGAAAACTATTGTAAATTATCGGCAGAAAGAAGCAATTTTTTTCGCCGTTTTATTCCCACAGAAGGCACAGGCGTCTGCGTTCGTCGGCATTTTGAACCTCAGGTCTTGTCCAGACGGCCAGCTCGAGGGCATGCCGGCAGGGACATCGGTCATCCGCAAGCGGTTCACCGCCTGCCAGCAGTTCTTCAAGCAGGCGGACGGCGTTATCCGTGGCGGTGTGCAGATTGCCGATGATTTCCTGCAGCAGGGACTGCTGGGACTGGCTGGGGTCGTGGGGCCGCCAGCAGTCGTAATCGGTAATCAGGGCCAGCAGGGCATAGCACATCTGGGCTTCCCGGGCGAGTTTGGCTTCGGGCAGGGCGGTCATTCCAATCAGGTCGGCCCCCCATTGGCGGTGCATCTGAGATTCGGCGCGGGTGGAAAATTGGGGCCCTTCCATGCAGACGTAGGTGCCGGACGGATGGACCGGAAAGGGCAGTTGGCGGCTGACGGAGAGGAGCTGCTGACGAAGCCGAGCGCAGCAGGGCTGGGCAAATTCGACGTGGACGGCGCCGAGGGCGTCAAAAAAACTGGACTGACGGCGAAAGGTCTTGTCGATAAACTGGTCAGCCAAAACGACTTCTTTGGGGGCGTATTCCTCCCGGAGAGAGCCGACAGCTCCGCTGGCAAGGATGGTGCGCACGCCGAGAGATTTGAGGGCAAAGATGTTGGCGGCATACGGAATGCGGGAAGGGCTCAGGCAATGTCCCCGGCCGTGGCGGTTCAGGAAGGCAATGCGGCGGCCGGCAAACGTGCCGAGCTGGACGGGGGCGCTGGGTTTGCCGAAAGGAGTGTCCGGAAATAGTTCTTCGATGTCGCCAAGCCGGGCGGCAAAGGCGTCGCCGAGCCCTGTACCTCCGATGACGGCAATCTGCGGCTTGTCCATAGGTGCTTCCGAATGTTAGGGTGATGAAGAGAAATAACGTTTGGCAAACTGGATAAAATACGGCCAGTTGGGACCGGTGGTATGTCCGCCTTCGTGCTGGCGAAAGGCGATGTCGCCGTCGATCAGTGTGCCCTCCGGCGGAAAGACGGTTGTCCTCATGCTTTTTTTGCCGAGCAGCTCATAAACGGGGCCGGCCATCGCCCCGCCGAGGAACATTCCTTTGGCATCGATCCAGGTGCCTTCCACAGTAGAGGAGCCGGCACTGATGAAGATCGGGCGCGGGGCACAGAGAGCGACGAGATGATGGCCGTCCACGGGCAGGTCTTCCTGTGTGAGCGGACCGGCGTATTTGAGAAAATTGCCCGCAAACCAGTGATATTCGGCCGGCGAGGCGAGGTTTTCCACCTGTTCGCCGAAGACGCGATGCAGGAGTTTGACGCCGCCGGCACCGGAGGAGCCGATGAAAGCGATGGCGAAGCGCGTATCGTAGGCCATCGCAACGGCGGCGGCCTTGCCGTAGCGGGACAGGCCCTCAATGCCGACACGCCGGGCATCGACATCCGGGTCGGTTTCGAAATAATCGAGGACGCGGCTTGCTCCCCACGCCCAGGCCCGCAGGCAGCCCCAGTCGTCGGGTTTTCTGGGGTTGCCTTTGTTGACCAGGCCGATGATGCCCTCGCGCAGGCCGGCGCCGTTATCGGCCTGAATGCCGGCGGGATTCAGAACGGCCCAGCCCCAGCCCTCTTTGAGCAGCTGCTGCTTCCAGGTGAGCTGGCCGCCACGCGCTCTTTCGACCCAGCCGGGAAAGCCGAATTCGAGGATGACGGGAACGGGTTTGTCAGCACCGGCGGGGGTGCCCAGCGTCAGACGAATAACCACCTCGACGGCCGGATAGGCGGAGTTGTCAACAACCCCTTCCAGCTGCTTGATTTTGACGGGAAAATCGCCGTCTTTGTCTTCTTTGACGTCTGTAACTTTCCACTGGACGGACGGGACATCGGCGGGGACGCGTCCGTAGATTTCGCGGTCAAACAGTTCGAGGATTTCGGCCCGCCGAGCCGGCCATTGTTCCGGTCGAGTTATCCGGGTTCCGTTCTTCATTTCGAGCGGGTCAGGGAGGAAATAAGGCGGCACTTTGGCCTCGTCGGCGTTGGCGGCGTTGGGGGCTTTGGGGTCGCCCGACGGCCCCGGACGGAGCGAGATGATGCCCAGCTGCTCGAGCATTTGCTTGTGGTCGGCGGCGCTGAGCTCTGAAATCCGCCGGCGCTCTTCCGGAGAAACCTGAGCCGAAAGCAGACCGGCCATGGTTGTCCACAGGACGACGGCAAAAGCCGCTTTGATGCCGCTGTGTATCATCCGCATTCGTTTTTCTATACCGAATCTTGTCGGAGAATGCAACGGTCTTTTAAAGCATTTAACAAAGCGGTGCTGCTCTGGATTCCCGCCTTCTTTCTTCACGAAAACTTCGGATGACATTCCGCAGAAATGACCATCGTTTTGGATAGATTAAAACCCTATTTTTCCTGTGAAAAAGCAAGAGATATTAGGCCTTTGGAGACCTCTTCAGCGGCTTATCGGCGGGGGGAGGGCTTGAGGATTTGGAGCAGCCGGATATGGTCATCGGTCCACAGGTCGATGGAGCCGGCGGATTCGGGCAGGGGGCTGGCGGCGGACTGAAGGAGCGGGTTTTCGAGCGGTTCTTTCGAGGGAGAAAGCACAAGCCAGTCGGAGGAAAGAGCGCCGAACTGCTCATCGGGGTAGGTTTCCAGCCAAAGGCAGTGAAGCCGGAAGTGTTCGGACAGTTTGCGGACGACCTGAATCAGGTCCAGATGCACCGACGACAGATGGAAGGCCAGGACGCCGTCGGGTTTGAGGTGTTTGAGGTAGATTTCCATCGCCTGGCTGGTGAGCAGGTGGACGGGCACGGCATCGCTGCTGAAGGCATCCAGAACGAGGATGTCGAAGTTCTGCGGAGATTCCCGCTCGAGCGACAGCCGGCCGTCGCCTAAAACAATCTGGATGTCGGCCTGGCTGTCGGACAGGTAGGTGAAATACTTTCGCGCCAGCCGTTCGACGGCGGGGTTGATTTCGTAAAAGCGGATGACATCGCCTTTCCGGCCGTAAAAGGCGATGGTGCCGACGCCCAGCCCGATGACGCCGATGCGGCGGGGCGGATGCTGGGGATTAGAGCGGATGAGCAGACCGATGCCGCTGTTAAAGCCGTAATAAGCGGTCGGGAGATGCCGTTTGTCCGGATGCTGAAACTGCAGACCATGGAAGGTCGTGCCGTGCTGGAGGAGACGTTTGTGCAGAAGAGGGTTGTCCCAGTCGTCTTCCCAGACGGTCAGGACGCCGAAGAAGTTGCGTGCGTGGTCGATGGCCCGCTGGTTTTGGGTGGTGCGTCGGCCGATGAGGAAGATGCCTGCCAGCCCGACGACGGCGAGGGCGGCAATATAGGCAATTTTGCGTTGGCGGCCCTGAATATACCGTCGGTCGGTCAAGACAACAAGAATCACGGCCAAGAGGACGGCTAAGTGGAGTTCTACATAGGTTTTAAAGAGCAAGGGGGCCAGGATGGAAACAAAGATACCGCCGAGTGCACCGCCGGCCGCAATAAGCAGATAATAGGCGGTCAGATAACGGGGATGCGGGCGGAGGGCATACAGTTCCCCGTGGCAGACCATACAGCAGCAGAAGAGTAGGAAACTGTAAAGTCCGATAATCAATGTGATATTAGGCCTTTTTTCTTCAATAATGCGGGCGATGATGATGCCTAAAATGCTCAGAATAAATAGGGATAGGAAGAGGGGGCGTTTGTACCATCGGGGGCTGTCAAAACAGATAATAAACGACAGGAGATATATACTTAATGGCAGAATCCATAAAAAGGGTACTACGGCGATATCTTGGGTAATTTTTTCGGTTACGGCCAGCAGGAGGGTTGAAGCAACTGCCGGCAAAGAAAGCCAGAGAAGATAATTTGAGAAAGAAAGAGAAACGGTATCCCTATTTTTAGGGGAGGGATTTTGGGAAGATGGGGCATTTAGGAAGAGTATAAGTGCACAAATTATACAGGAGGTTGCATAAAAAAGGAACAGGAAAGACCAAAGGATGGCCTGCTGCTGACGACTGAAAACGGGTTCAAAAACAAATGGATAGGAAATAAGGGCTAATAATGAGCCGATATTGCTGAGGGCATAAAGACGATAGGGAATAAAACCGGGTTCAATTCGGCAAATCCAGGACTGAAGAAGCGGCCCTGTAGAAGAAAGAAGGAAATAGGGAAGTCCTATGCAGACAAAACATATCCATAATATTTGGATAATGGGGTTGGTTTCTGGCGTTGGTTTCAGATGTGCCGGAGGGATGATTCGAAAGGCCAGTACGGCGGCGGTGATGAGCAGAAGCAGATGAACGAGGGCCTGCAGGCGGGCGGGGAGACGGCCGAGGGCGTGGGCATAGGCATATCCGGCCAGCAGAAGCAGCTGGAAAAAGAGCATGCAGGCGGTCCAGACTTCGGGTGTGCCGCCGAACCAGGGGGTCAGAAATCGCCCAAACAGCGGCTGTACCTGAAAAAGCAGGAACGCCCCGGCAAAGACACCGAAAGCAAACAATAATACAAAAAAAGGACGTTTTCTCCTACGCTTGTACATGGAGCCTGATTATAATCTTTCTTCCGCAAAAAGAGTGTCTTTTTTTGAGATGGTGTACTTTCCATTCCTGTTCCGGGGCTTCGAAATCCTTTCTGAAAGTTTGACATTTTCGAGGGATAGAATATAATTCTATGTTAGACAAGCAGTTAGTGCAAAGACAATAAACCTGTAAATGGAGGTATATTAATTAAGGATTTATCTGGACACAAGAGCGAGGCCGAGCGGATTCATGTAACAAAAACTGAGCCGACACTTTTCCAACTTGCCATTAGAGGCGGCTATTGGGTTATGGGAATCGGTGTGGCCATTCGCTTTCTTGGTTTTGTAAAATCTCTTGTTTTTGCCAATTTTCTTCTTGTTCAGGATCTTGGTTTGTTGGCAATCGCGATGATGCTGATAGAGATTTTAGGGGTTTTTTTTGAAACAGGTTTTAATGAAAAGCTGGTCCAGGAGAGAAAGGAGATACGCACATATCTGGATACTGCCTGGACGATTCACATTTGTCGCGGTTTGGTCATGTTTTTAATTCTTTTTGCCGCGGCACCAATTGCTGCTTCTTTAAAAGTTCCGCCAGAAAAGTTTTCTTTGACGGTTAATGTTATTCGAAGCATTGGTTTTGCATTATTCCTCGCCAGCTTAGAAAATGTTGGGACGGTTTATCTGCAAAAAGAGCTTAACTTTCCAAGAATCTTTCTCCTTCGAGTACCTCCTGTCCTTATTGATTTATCCGTTTCGGCCTTGGTTGTCTTTTTTTTCCGCAGCATTTGGGGTTATGTTGCAGGACGTTTTTCTTCTGTGCTTGTTCAGGTAGCCTTATCCTATTTGCTTTGTCCGTATCGCCCGCGATTTTGTCTGAATTGGCAGAAAGCGGTTCAAATGTGGCGTTTTGGGAAATGGATATTTGGATTGTCGGTTTTGAATTTTTTGATTTCAGAAGGGGATGATTTTTTTGTATGGGGGTATCTGGGTGTTAGTGCGCTGGCTTTGTACCGCTATGCATTTCGTTTTTCCAATCTTCCGGCGACTGACCTGACAAATACCCTTTCCCAGGTCACGTTTCCGGCCTATTCGAAGATACAGGATGACATTCCTCGGTTACGGGAAGCATATTTAAAAGTTTTGAGGGTAACGGCTTTTTTTGCGTTTCTGGCTTCTGGTTTGATTTTCTCGCTGGGGCCGGATTTTGTACGGTTGTTTCTGAAGGCGGATATGCATCCGATGATACCGGCGATGCAAATTATGGTATTTAAGGGGTTGTTTCGTTCTTTGGGCGCTACACGAGGTCCTTTGTTTTTGGCCCTCGGGAAACCGAAGATTCATTTTTATTTCCAGGTGATCCGTTTCGTCTTGTTGGCGGTTCTAATCTATCCTTTGACAAGCCGCTGGGGCATTGAAGGAACAGCAGTTGCCACTCTTCTGATTGCGGTTTTAGTGAGTCCTTTTGGATTCTGGTTATCCTGCAGGTGGCTGAACTGTCCTCCGTGGCGGATGCTGGAATCCTCTCTGATTCCGCTGGTTTCTTTTTTGGTAACAGTTTCCATCCTTCTTTTCCTTAGGTCGGTAACCGCGCGGATGAGCCCTTTCCTTTTTGTGGGGTATTTTCTGTTGGCTCTGGCGTGTTATGGTGGAACGGCTTTGCTGCTGGATTGCTTGAAGGGATTTGAATTGTTGAGTATTTTTAAGGAACAGCTTCGTGCCTTGGTCAAAAACAAATAATAATGTGGATACAGTCCTAATTATGGAGGAATCTTGGGATTACCTGATTGTCCTGGATGCCTGCCGTTATGACTATTTTGAAAGGGTCTTTAGGGATTTTTTAAAAGGTGGACAGCTTTCTTGTCGCAAGTCGGTGGGCAGCTGTACGGAGGAATGGAGGAAGCGATCGTTTCCGGGCTATTATGCGGATGTGGTCTATGTGTCTTCTAATCCTTATGTAAATTCGCTGAAATCTGTGTTAGGCTTTCATGGCGGAGAACATTTTTATCGAGTGATTGATGTTTGGCAAACCAGATGGGATGAAACCCGGGGTACGGTGCTTCCAGAAATGGTGACCAGAGAAGCGCTCGGTGCTCTGGCTCGGCATCCTGGCAAGAGAATGATTGTGCACTATCTGCAGCCACATGCGCCTTATCTGGGGTTCGGCTCGGATTGTGCGGGATTTCCACAACCGGATGTAGGAAAAGAGGTTGTGCTGATGGGAACGGTTTTGGGGGAACAATCAAAAGGTTTTCGAAAAAAGATTTGTGAAAAACTGTGTTCCTGGATAAAGCATGGCCGTTTGCTGGGCAACCATCCGGAGTGGTTCATGGCGGAGTTCTTACAATTGCCGCCTTTGAGTCCTATGGATGCGGTGCGTCGAAAATACGGTCCGGAAGGACTCCGAAGGGCTTATCAGGAGAATCTGGAAATTGTGCTCAAGCATGTAAGCCAACTTCTGGAATATTTGAAGGGGAAGGTGGTGATCACTTCGGACCACGGAGAATTCCTGGGAGAGGGACGCTTTTACTCGCACGGTTTAGATTCCGATGATCCTTGTTTGCGGCACATTCCCTGGTGGACGACCTGCCGTGCTGATGCCGTCCCGCTCCGTGAGGAACACATAGAAGAAACAAACCGTTCTTTTATGGTTGAGGAAGACACCATTCATAAGAGATTAAAAGATTTGGGTTATTTATAGGATAAACAGTGAGCGGTGATTTATGCATAGATCCCTTTTGCTGATCGGGATTGACGGCGGGACGTGGACTGTTCTCGAACCGGCCATTCAGGCTGGATGTATGCCTTTTTTAAAAAGTATCCGTGACAGGGGGGTCTGGGGAGTATTGAAATCCACCATTCCTGCCATTACACCGGCGGCCTGGGGGGCTTTTCAGACAGGAAAAAATCCGGGAGCCAGCGGAGTCTATGATTTTTACTGCTGGTCCGCAAAAGAACGAAAAGAATATCCCGTCAATTCTCAGTATTTAGGGAAGACGATTTGGCAGCGATTCAGTGAAGCGGGGTTGACCTGCGGTGTTTTGAATGTGCCGATGACGTATCCGCCGCGTCCGATTCGGGGCGTGGTAGTCAGCGGACTTCTGACCCCTTCGCTGGATTCGGATTTTACCTATCCGGCCGATTTCAAGCAGGAACTTCTTCAGGCGGTTCCGGATTATGATATCCTGACTTTTAAGAAACTTCAGAAGGAAAAAATTACACAAAAGACGATTCATAATTTTGTTAACCAGATGGCACAAACTGTTTGGGTACGAACTCGGGCAGCAAAGTTTATTATCCGAAGCCGGAACCCGGATGTAATGATGGTGCATTTCCAATCCAGCGATGTAATACAGCATGGCTTGTGGCATTTTATCTCCCCGGATTGTCCGGAGTATGATCCGAGCCTACAACAATATGTTTTTGAAAAGTATTATCGCATTTTGGATTCGAGTATTGCGGAGATTGTTCAAGAGTTTTATCCGAGCCAACTTGACCGGGGAGGTGTGTTTCTTCTTTCCGATCATGGTTTTACTCGGCATCGAATGCGTTTTAACATGGGGAACTGGCTGGTTCAGCAGGGATATCTGCGCATCTGTTCGGCTCGGATTCTGGGGCTTCCGGTGAGCGAATTGGCTCAGCGTATTCGATTGGGGAGGATTCTCGGATTTTTGCTGCCTCCGATTTGGCATCGCAAGGTTCTCTCCAGATTTTATCCCCGGCCTGTCTGTGTGGATTGGGATTGCTCAAGAGTGTATGCCACCGGTTATTGCAATGAAGGGTTCTTGTTTGTTTTGGAAAACGACCCGCTGAAAAAAGAAATGATTTGCAAAACTGTTGTTGAAAAGCTTCTGGAGGTAAATGATCCGGCGACAGGCGGAAAAGTAATTGAGAAAGTCTATCGTAAAGAAGAAGTGTTTCAGGGGGCTTATCTGGACCAGATGCCTGATTTGGTGGTTTGTCCTTGTTCGGGATATTCCATTACAGGCGGATATCAATATGAAAAAACACTGTTTGAGCCGGTGCGGCTGAAAACGGATTTTCACCTGGGCAAGCATCATCCGGATGGTTTTTTTGTCGCCGCCGGAGAGGGGCTTATCCGCAGCGGCGGAGGACAGGCGAATCTGCTGGATATCGCCCCCACTTTACTGGCTTATATGGGGGTGCCGATTCCCTCTGATATGGATGGTCAGGTGCGGCAAGAGTGGTTTGAGCCGTCTTTTTTGCAGAGGAATCCGATTCAGCGGATACAGGAAGAGCCAATGGAACCAAAGGGGGAGCAAGAGGTCTATTCCCCGCAGGAAGCTGAAAAAGTAAAAAAGAGGCTGGAGGAGCTTGGGTATTTATGATAGACAGGTTTTGAAGCTTATGAGAATTGCCGTCATTGTCAGCACGTTTCCCAAACTTTCTGAGACGTTTATTCTCAATCAGATTACCGGGCTTCTGAAACGGGGGCATACGGTACGAATTTTCAGCCGGTTTCACCCCCAGGAGAAAGTGTTTCATCCTGAGGTGACTGAATATAGACTTTTGGACCGGACGGTGTATTTGCCGGCGGTTCCAGCGTCCAAATGGATCTGCCGCCTGAAGGCCGTCGGCTGGCTGCTGCGGTTTTTGTTCACACATCCGGTGGTTCTGTTTCGAGTGCTTCGGTATCTGCTGAGCCGCCAGGAGCCCTTTTCCTATCTTCTTTTTTTTCATTCACTGCCGATTTTGTCTTTTGGGCCGGATGTGATTCATGTGCATTTCGGGAACAACGGCACCTTTTACTGGCCGTTGAAGATCATCCAGCCGAAGACAGCTTTTTTAACGATGTTTCACGGGCATGATTTGCTTTTGGGGTTGGAGGGGGGGCCGGAGTACTATCGGCAGCTGTTCGCGTATGCTGACAAAATATTGGCGAATTCAGAATTTACCCGACAGCGGCTTCTGGAGCAGGGGGCACCTGCGGAGCGTCTTTGCGTTCATTATGTCGGAATTGAGCCGGCCAGATTTGCTTTTCGCGACGGACTGCCGGCTCGGTCAGACGGGATTTTTCGCGTTCTGACGGTCTGCCGGCTTTGTGAGCAGAAAAGACCAGACGTGGCTCTGCGGGCGATACAGCGTCTGATCGAGAAGATTTCTTCTGAACAAGTTGTGTATCATTTGGTTGGCGATGGGCCGTTGCGTGCTCAAGTGGAGGAATTGGCCGAGGCACTCGGAATCAAAAACAGGATAGTGTTTGAGGGGGCCTTGGAACAAAAGGGGGTGCTGGAGCGATTGCATCAGGCAGACGTCTTCTTATTGACCAGCCGGGATGAATGGCTGGGAGTAGTTCTTCTGGAGGCGCAGGCAGCCGGCGTGCCCATTGTAGCGACAAATGTGGGGGGGATTCCGGAAGCGGTCCTTCCGGGGCGGTCGGCCATCCTGGTGCCTGTCGGCGATGCGGAAGCGGCGGCCAGGGCTATGGCGGAACTGCTGCAGGACCCGCAAAAGAGGATGCAGATGGGACAGGAGGGGCGGAAGTATGTGGAAGAGCGGTATGACGTGGATAGGTTGAATGACAAACTGGTGAGAATCTATTCAGAAGCTCTGCAAAATTGCCGACGACAGAGATGATGAGCCCAAAACAGTCTTTTTCGGTCAGTGTGGTGATTCCGGCATATAACGCAGAGGCTACGATTGAGCGGGCGATTGAAAGCGTTCTGCGTCAGACGCGGCCGCCGGAGGAGATTATCGTGGTCGATGACGGTTCAACTGACCGCACAGCGGAGAAGGTGCGGCAGTATGAACCGAAAGTCAGGTATTTGTATGAATTGAATAACGGTCCTTCGAATGCCCGCAATTTGGGTATTCTGTCGGCTCAGCAGGGGGAATGGGTAGCTTTTTTGGATGCCGATGACGAGTGGCTTCCGGAAAAGCTGGAGTGTCAGGTTAACCATTTGAGTCGAAACCCCGATCTGCTTTGGACTTTCAGTAATTATTGGCTTTGTTTTTACGGTATGGAAAAACGACAAACGGGGTTTGAGGACAAGAAAACCTCTTTTTTGCTGAAAAATAGGGAGTATTTTGATGATTATTTAGATGTCTATGCTCAGATTGGACATGCTCTGACTTCCTCGATGATTATTCGGCGGCGTGTTTTGCTGGAGGTTGGTCTTTTTGAAACAAACCGTTTTTGGGCAGAAGATACCGACTTATTTTTTCGGATTTCCTATCGTCATCCTCAAATTGGTTATCTTTCCAACCCCTTGGTTCTGTATTATGCGGGATATCCGGGAAGTCTCACGGAGGAGCACAAGAGGCAAATCCAGCCACGATGTAGTTTGGTTTTGAAGCATTTGGCTCTTTCTGCTCAGCACGGACGGCTTGAGAAGTTTATGCCTTGTGCCTGTAAGATGCTGGAAAACTGCATTCGCCGGCTTTTGCAAAACAATCCGATATCAGATTTGCATGAAATTCCTGCAGAGCTGGATGTTTTTTTGCCTGCCCGACTGAGAAAAGAGGTGTGGTGCAGACGGAAATGGCCCCGGGCGGCTGCAATAGTTTTCAGCCTTTATTTCTCTTTCAAAAACGCTCTAAATCAGATCGTACAAAAGAGGATGCTTCTGTGAAAATAGCTATTATGACAGATGTTTTCCCGTCTTTATCTGAAACATTTATTCTCAGTCAGATCGGCGGCCTTCTGGAACAGGGTCATGAGGTTCTGATTCTGGCGGAGAGAATGTCGCAGGATTTAATGGTTCATTCAGATGTCAAAAGGTATCATCTTCTGGAGAGAGCCTTTTTTCTTCCTCCGATACCGAAAAAGAAGGCGGCATGTCTGTTAAAGGCGTTTGTGATTTGGCTGGCTAATTTTCCTTATTATCCCGGCCCGATGCTTCGATTCCTGAAACTATATTTATTGCGCCGAAACGGACTATCGCTGAAGGTGTTATATTATCTTGTGGAATTGTGCAGACATCCTGTGGACATCTTGTTTTGTCACTATGGTACCAATGGGATTATTGGGAGTTTATTGAAGGAATCTCTTCCATCTTTAAAACTTGTGACGATGTTCCATGGGTATGATGTTCGGTTGGGGTTGGAAAAGGGGGGGCAGATATACCATTCTTTGTTTGAAAATGGAGATTTATTGTTGGCGAATTCACGATTTACCTCTCATCTTTTACAGGAGTTTGGGGCTTTTCCTGAAAAAATTAGGGTTCATCCGGTTGGGGTGGATTTGACGGTGTTCTGCCCACCGTCCGGAGAATCTCGCAAAAAGCCAGAAAAACTTATCCTGCTTTCTGTTGGCAGACTTGTGGAAGAAAAGGGGCATCAATATGCTTTGCAGGCTATAAAAATATTCCAGGAGAAAAATCCTGGTATAAAGTTCCGGTACCGAATTGTAGGAGGGGGGCCGTTGGAAGGTGTTCTCCGCGAGTTGGCTGAACAGTTGTCGCTGTCAGAAATTGTAGAGTTTTGTGGACCTGCCTCTCATGAGAGGGTTCTTCAATATCTGATGGAGAGTGACATTTTTATTCACCCCAGCATTTCAGAGGCCTTCGGGCTTTCCATAATAGAAGCGCAGGCACTTGGTCTACCTGTGGTGGCAACCCGGGTCGGGGGGATTCCGGAAGCTGTTCTTGATGAACAGACGGGTTATCTAGTTCCGGAGCGGGACAGCCGGGCGCTGGCGGAAAAGATTCAATATCTGGCTGAACACCCGGAGATTCGGAGAGAGATGGGCAGAAGAGGGCGAGAGTATGTGAGAAACAATTATGATATTCGGGAATTAAATCGCCGTCTGGAAGACATTTTTCTCGAAATGCTTTCTGATGAGCGTGATTTGTCCGAAACAATTTTTTAATAGAGAAAGGGTAATGAATACAAAACCGCCATTAAGTTCATTCCAATTGTTTCGATTTCGTATTCGGCATCTGTTTTATCCTTCTTTTTTGTGTCCGATATGTGGATATCGAGGTCCGTTTATGATGGATCGTCCCGGGCATCCTCTTCAACGTAAACATGCGTTATGTGCAAGATGTGGAGCTGCGGAAAGGCAACGCGTTCAATGGCTTTTGATGCATCGGTTGTCTGCACAGTATAGATTTTCGGAAAAAACTCTTCTTCATTTTGCTCCGGAACCTCTGTTTTATGAAGAATTCAGAAATTTATTTCGGCAGGTAACCACAACAGATATTCAGATGCCGAATGTAGATATCAGGGCGGATATCCGCCGATTACCGTTTTCTGATGGTTCGTTCGATGTTGTATTTGCTTCCCATGTGTTGGAGCACGTTTCTGAAGATAGACAGGCGATGTGTGAAATTCGACGGGTTCTTCGCTCGGGCGGGCTGGCGATTATCGAAGTACCGATCGTGTCCGAGGTAACGATGGAATACAATTGCCCGAATCCTTATGAGTTTGGACATGTGCGAGCACCTGGAGCAGATTACTACGAACGTTTTCGGGATTTGTTTAGCAGGGTTGAGATAATTACTTCGGAAGATTTTCCGCCTGAACATCAGCCGTTTGTTTATTGCAACTGGACCATATTCCCAACGAATGAGAGTCCGCTTCGTCGGGCTATGAAAGGGCGAAGACATCCGATAGTAGTAGCTCTGTACCATGTCTAATAATTTAAAATCTGGGTAAATAAAAAGGCCCTTTCAAAAGAAAGGGCCTTCGAGGAGACTATTTTTTGTTTTTTAGCGAACTTGTTGACCGAAGTCGTTGACAAGGAAAGAGTCTTCGGTGCCTTTTGGGGCTTCGTCTGTGCCCTGACGGTCAGGTGTAATCGGCGTCAACCCTTGGCGCCACTGCCAAGGGGTAGTGCTTGTGGGGCTGGCTTGATAATAAGGAGTGTAAATGTTGTCATTTTTTATCCCAACATCAGAAGTTTTTTCGAAGCTGTTGTGACCGTCGGCAAACATAACGTTTTGACCTTCCCGCTCGTGTGGCTGAGCGTTTGCAACCATCTGATTCTGACGAACATTCCCAACGGAAGGACTATACTTGGTTAGCCAATAAGCACCAATCTTATCTACACAGTTCATCAAGTTTGTGCCTGAAAAAGTTGTTTCTGTGATTTTCGGGTCATACCATGGGTTTTTATCGGCCATAACAGCAAAGGCAGCAGAACGGGTATCATCTGCCCGATAACGTCCGGGAGCTCCTGTTGTAGTCCCCATATAGGGCTGGTGATAGGAATAGCTGACACAGCGTTCCGGTCCTTCAGCATTGTAAGCAGCCCCGCCGTCATAGCGCCCGAAATCCCAAAGTTCGACAATATCATAGTTGCTTGGGTTTTTGCCGCTAAATTCGACTTGGTCGCTTGCCGGACAGACAAATGACTTTGGGCTGCAATCTGCCAGTCGAACCAGCAAATACAAGCTGGCACCTACCGTGATATGATCCCCATCCACGAAGTTATTTGTTTGTTGGAAAACGCGGTCTGTGTAGCGGTCCCAGATAAGAGACTTCCCTTGTCCTTGGCAGGGGAATTGACCCTGGAAGTCGTTGGCATACACGGTCATGGCGTTGCCCAAGCCCTTAAGATTGGTGCCGCAGACGACCCTCATGGCGATCTTCTTGACCTTGTTGAGGGCGGGCATCAGGATGGCCAGCAGCATCGCAATGATGGCGATGACCACCAAGAGCTCAATTAATGTAAAACCTCTCTTTTTCATCGTGTTTCTCCTTAACTTTTTGAAGATTTGCTCGACAGAGCGCATCCGGCAAAACACTTACAATAAGTGCAGTTTTTCCCCTACGCAGGGACGTTTGTTCACTTTTCTGTGAGCAAATCCTACCGGTTTTTTCAGACCGGATTGCGCACGAAATTTGGAAAGTTCTTAAAAGGGTGCTTTTCCGACGCTGCCAATCCCAAAGTGTTTTTTTTAAGGGGGGCAGGTAGAAAGGAATGAAAAAATATAACAACAAATAATAAAAAATGATGGCTGTTAACTTATTATACCTTTCTGCCTACTTACCCATCTATAGGGATAATACCGGACGCATAAAAAGTTTGTCAATAAAAAAATTTAATTTTTCGCATTTTTTTGATTTCAGTTGCCCCCGGATTCAATCTTTTCTTGAAAACCAATCTTCCTTTTTTATAATACGCCGTTTTCTGGATTTCATGATTAAAGGATTTTTATGAAAACAATAGATGTAGATAATACCAGGCGACTTTTAGAAGAAATTGGGCAGGGACATTTGCTGACGTTTTGGGGGGAGTTGACGCTGGAGCAGCGCGGGCGGCTGCTGGAGCAAATCCAGCAACTGGATGTCCGGAATATACCGCGATGGGTACGAGAAACGGTTAAGAATGAGAAGCCGTTAGTTGTGCCGACGGAGTTTGAGCCGGCACCGTCGTATCCGCCTGTTCCGCAGACCCCCGAGCAGGCGAAAAAATATGCTCAAGCACGGCAAATTGGGGAAAAACTGCTTCGGGAAGGGAAAGTGGCGGGGTTTGTCGTTGCCGGCGGGCAGGGGACACGCCTCGGATTTGACGGGCCGAAAGGAAATTATTCGGTATCTCCTATCAAGAAAAAGACATTATTCCGCATTTTTGCCGAGTCGGTTGCTGCCGCGAGAAAGAAATATGGGGCGGTTCTGCCGTGGCTGATTATGACCAGCCCGCTCAATCACAAGGAAACGGTCGAGACCTTTGAGACCAACAATTACTTCGGGCTTGGGAAGGATACCGTTTTTCTGTTTCAGCAAGGGACACTGCCGAATTTCGACTTTGAAGGTCGGATATTCTTGGCGGAGAAGGACACGATTGCCGTCAGTCCGGATGGACATGGGGGCAGTCTGAAAGCCCTGTACAGTTCCGGCGTGCTGGCGGAGATGAAAAAGCGGGGGGTGGAGTATTTGAGCTACTGGCAGATTGACAATCCGCTGGTGCAGCTGTTTGACCCGCTTTTCCTCGGACTGCATGTGATGGAAGGGGCTGGAATGTCCTCGAAGGCCCTTATCAAAGCGCATCCGCTGGAAAAAGTGGGCAATTTCTGTCTGGTAAACGGTCGTGTCACGGTGATTGAGTACAGCGATTTGCCGGATGAGCAGGCCCATCGACGCAATCCAGATGGCTCCCTGGTTTTTGAGCTGGGTTCGATAGCGATTCATATTCTCAGTCGGGAGTTTGTCGAGCGTCTAAATGCCGATGGGGATTTTGCCCTGCCGCTCCATCGTGCGGTTAAGAAGATTCCTCATATTGATTTGGCAACCGGCAAAAAGGTGAATCCGGATAAACCCTGCGGGATTAAATTGGAGACCTTTATTTTTGATGCTTTGCCGCTGTCGGAAAAGTCGGTGATTCTTCAGACGATTCGCAGTGAAGAGTTTGCCCCGGTCAAGAATGCGTCTGGAGAAGACAGTCCGGCGGTGACGGAGCGGATGATGATAGAGCGGGCGGCTTCGTGGCTGGAAAAGGCCGGAGTGAAGGTGCCGCGTACATCGGATGGGCAGGCGGACTGCGTACTGGAAATGGCCCCTTCGTTTGCTTTAACGGCGGAAGATGTAAAGGCCAAGGTTCACAAGGTGCCGCCTATCCGGCCGGGAGATAGGTTGTATCTGGAATAAGACCAGCCCCGTCAACTGGCCCGCAGGGACTCGAACCCCGACTAAATGATCCAGAGTCATTTGTGCTACCATTACACTACGGGCCAACGCAAAACAAGGATAGTATCGGCAAAAAGGGCTTCCGTCAACAAGGAGAAGGTTTTTTTGTGAGCATTTTGGAGAAAAGCAGGGCGGGAGGGGATTGTAAGTCTTTTCAAAAGAGACAGATAAGGAAAAGAAGCCGTCCTTTTTATGCTTCAATTTGGTGTAATTAAACTGGATGTGCCGTTTATTCAGGCGGCCCTGTCGGGTTATACAGACCATCCAATGCGGATCCTGGCCCGGCGGTTCGGCTGTCCACTGGTTTTTACGGGGGTGATGCTGGACCGGATAGCGCTGCATCCCAAAGCCAGCCGTCAAAAGCAGTTTTATCCTTTTTCTCAAGAGGAGCATCCGGTTGTTGCGCAGATTATGGGCAATGAACCGGAGGTGATGGCCCAATCAGCAGCGGTGTTTGAGCGGGCGGGGTATGATGCGATTGATTTGAATTTTGCCTGTCCGGTGCCGAAGGTGCTGCGGAGAGAGCGCGGCGGGTTTTTGATGCAAAAGCCCGCTGTCATTCGAGAGGCGTATCTGCGAACGCGGGAGGCGGTACGATGTCCTGTGTTTATGAAAATTCGAATTGGATTTGATTCCTCCGAGGCTTCGCGGGAGGACTTCTGGACGATTTGCGAGAATGCAGCCCGGGACGGCGTGCAAATGCTGGCGATTCACGGGCGAACGGTGGAGCAGAAATACAAGGGGACGGCGGACTGGGAGACGATTGCCGAAGTGAAGAGGAGGTTTCCTTCGCTGTGCGTGTTCGGCAGCGGAGATATTTTGAAGGCCCAAACAGCAATAGAGCGGCTGAACGGCACCGGAGTTGATGGGGTCATTGTGGCGCGGGGAGCCATCGGGAATCCGTGGATATTTCAGGAAATTCGGGCTTTATGGGAAGGTCGGCCTCTTCCGGAACCGCCGACGATGGAAGAGCAGAAGGCCGTGATGGCAGAGCATTTGAGGATGATTCTGGAGTTCTGGCCGGCCCGGAAGGCGATTCCGTACTTTCGAAAGTTTACGGCGGGCTACTGCAAACGCCATCCGCAGCGCAAGCAAGTAATGATGGCGATGATGAAGGCCAAGACATTGGAGCAGGTTCAGCAGGTCTTTGCGGAGTTTTATCCTGAAAAAAACAGTCAATCCTGATTGGAGGCAGGATTGACTGTTGTATGGGTGTTGTCAGCAGGATTCGGGGGTTAAGCAGCTTTGTCGGAGGATGCCGCTTCTCCCTTGTCTTTCTGGCAGTCGGACTTATTTTCTTCTTTGCATTCTTTATCTTTCTTTTCACAGGCCTTTTTGTTGTCGCCGCAGGCCGAGTCATCCGATTTGCTTTTGCAGCATCCGGCCCAACTGGCTGAAGCGAGCACCAAAACCAGACAAAGTACCGCAAGTTTCTTCAGTAAAGCGTTCATGGCTGTTTCCTTTCTGACAGTCAAAAGGTTGTTTCTTTTTCGTTCACGATGAAAACGATACGTTTCGGAGGAGAAAAAGTGCTGTTAAAAAAACGGCAGGCGGAAAGAAGACCGCCTGCCGTTTCGGCATCCTGCCGAGGATTTAATCAATGTAGCCCATCAGAGCCAATTCCGCTTCCTGCTGGGGGGTAGTCAACTGTGCCTTCAGTTCTTTCTTGGCATCGGCCAGCTGTTTGAGGGCCTCTTCGCGGGCCTTTCGGAAGGCCTCCAGTTTGGTCTTGATGGTGTCAGCATTGCCGCTGTTAATGGCGGCTCGAAGTTCCTGGCGGGCCTTGCCGAGGGTGGTCTGCTCTTCAGCGGACTGTTCGGTTTGCCCTTCTTGTCCCTGACGCTGGCCTCTGCCGAAGCCCTGTCCGGGGAAGCCGGCCATATTGGTCTGCTGATTGAGTGTGATGACTTTCTTGAGAGCGGGTTCAATCTTGGCCCATTGCTCGTCGGTCGGATTGAGGGCTTGTTTGACCCGCTGAATTTGCCGTTCCTGAATCATTTGACGCATCTGTTCCGGATCGCGCTGTCCCATCTGCTGGCCGGGTCCGCCCGCCGGGCCGGCTTCCATTTGGCCGGCCGGTCCGCCGCGCCGCTGGCCTCTGCCTTCCGGGCCCTGACCCTGCTGAGAGTAGGACTGGGCGGCGAAAAGTGCCAAAATTGTCAAGATGGTAAGACCTGTAAGTGCTTTCTTCATAGACATTTCTGTACTCCTTTCAAAAAAAGATTTTTTTATCGGTCTTCAGCAACAACACCTTTATAGATGGTTGGCAGAGGGATTTTATTGCAAGAATTATAATTTGGTATAAAGACAGGATATATCCTATTAATAGGCGGGATTGAAAAAAGAAGGATTTATGACTTGAAAAAGGGAAAAGTATTTGTATAGTATTCCTTCTTTGTAGCCCTGCCTGGTGGGTAGGTAGACCCGTCTGGAAAGGTCTTTCCCGAAAGACCGGAAGACGGAAACGTGGGGCTGACAGGTTCGCAGCATGGTCAGCTCAAGCCCGTGGCAGGGTCCGGTCGGTCCGTTTCGAAGGCGGCCACTGCGACTTACGTGAACGGCATCGTTGCCTGAAAGCGGGTTTTCTTTCGTAACGAAAGGGCAGGCGAGGTATTATAATTTTGCCGTGTGCGGGCGATACCCGGTGGTGTAATCGGTAACACAAGAGGTTTTGGTCCTCTTATTCCTGGTTCGAGTCCAGGCCGGGTAGATAAGAATTTCAAACAGTCAGATAGAGAGAGAAGGCTGAAAGGTGAATACGAAAGCGGAATGTGCGGCGATTGTCTTGGCAGCGGGTCAGAGCACCCGGATGAATACCCGTCTGCCGAAGGTGCTGCATGAGGTGTGCGGACGTCCGATGCTGGATTATGTGCTGGACGCCTGCCGCGGCGTGGGGGTGCGCCGGATTTACGTCGTCGTCGGCTACGGGAAAGACCAGATTCTCCGCCGGTATCAGGGGCAGGCGGATTTGGAGTTTGTCGAGCAGCCCGAACAGCGGGGAACGGGGCATGCGGTGATGTGCTGCCGCAGGCACCTGGAGGGGTTTGAAGGGCATACGCTTGTGCTGTGCGGGGATGCGCCGCTGATTCGCAAAGAGACGCTGGAGATTCTGCTGGACAAGCACCTGTCGGAGAAGTCGGCGGTGACGGTGGCGACGGCGGTGCTGAAAGACCCGAGCGGCTACGGGCGGATTGTGCGGGATGCCTACGGGAATATTCAGGGAATTGTAGAGCACAACGACTGCAATGAGGAGCAGCGAAAGATTCAGGAAGTAAACACCGGATATTTCTGCTATCAGACGCCGCTGCTGCTGAAGGGGCTGGAAAAGATTCGCCCGGATAACGCCAAGGGGGAATATTACCTGACGGATGTGCTGCATGTGCTGCTGGCGGAGGGGCATAAGGCGACGGCGGTCACGGCAGTGGCGGAAGAAGATGCAATGGGCGTCAACAGCCGTGCCCAGCTGGCCGTCGTGGGCAAGATTATGCAGCAGCGGATTCAGAATCGGCTGATGGCCTCGGGGGTGACGATTGTGGACCCGCCGAATACGTGGATTGATGATCGCGCCCAAATTGGTCAGGATACGGTGATTGAGCCGTTTACGTGTATTCGCGGAGCGGTTCGGATCGGGACGGGCTGCCGGATTGGGCCGTTTGCTTTTGTGGGCGAAGGGGCCCAGGTAGCGGATGGGCAGGACGTCAGGGCCTTTACAACGCTGGGTCGAGTGGGGGCAAGTGATTCCAAGGAGGGACAAAAATGATTCATCATCCCCTGATTGTCTTCGGCGGAACCAGTCATCCGGAATTGACGGAAGGGATTTGCCGGTATCTCAGGCAGGAGCCGGGGAAGGCCCGAATCTGGCGGTTTCCGGACAGCGAAAAGATTATCAAGCTGGAGACGGATGTACGAGGGACGGACTGCTTTGTGGTGCAGTCGGTCTGCGAGCCGGTGGATGAAAACCTGATGGAGCTGCTGATTTTTCTGGACTGTCTGAGTCGGGCCAGCGCGGCCCGGGTGACGGCGGTGATTCCGTATTTCGGATATGCCCGTCAGGACCGCAAGGATGAAGGGCAGGTGCCGATTACGGCCAAACTGGTGGCCAATCTGATTGTGGCCGCCGGCGCCAATCGCGTGCTGACGCTGGACCTGCACGCCGCTCAGCTGCAGGGCTTTTTTGATATTCCGGTGGACCATCTGACGGCCGAGCCGGTCATTGCCAAGTATCTTAAGAGCAAGCAGTTGGACAAACTGACGGTGGTGGCGCCGGATGTGGGGAATATGAAGAAGGCGGCGCGGTATGCCC